>NZ_MNQN01000020.1:0-17351 GCF_001915455.1 Bacteroides sp. 43_46
GGCACAGTTCAGAGGAGTAAGAGATAAAGCATTTTTCTTGTATAGACTCGCTAAATTATATGCATAAAATGAAAATCCCTCAGATTCTTACGTTGATCCATAAAGATTCCTACTTTAAGATATATAAAATAAAAGAGGAAATGTAGTTTAACTACATTTCCTCTTTTATTTAGTAGTGGGTACGAGAATCGAACTCGTATTACATGCGTGAGAGGCATGTGTCCTAACCGTTAGACGAACCCACCGGCATTTTATGGATTTAAAAAGAGCCAAGTCTTATAAACTTAGCTCTTTTTCTCTTGAGATTTGTTTGCGGAAGCTGGGGGATTCGAACCCCCGGTACCCTTGCGAGTACGTCAGTTTAGCAAACTGGTGGTTTCAGCCACTCACCCAAACTTCCTTGAACCCGCATTCTCTCTCAAATGCGGTGCAAATATAGGGGGAACTCTACGCAAATCTTTTAGCAAGATTTTTTTAGTCTGTTTTTTGAAAAATCAGATAACTTGCTATGTTTCAAATGTTAAACGAATGATTTTTTTTTCGATATCTTTTATTTTTTGTTACGAAGGAAAGAACTTGAAACATATTGACGGTATCTTAGTGAGATAGGGTAACTATGTCGACCGGACAGTGACGCTATATTTCAGAGCATAAAAAAAGGCTATCTATCCCAGACAGCCAATCTTTTGTTAACCTTAAATCTAATACTATGAAAAACACATTACAAAGATACGGACTTCTGGAAAATTAGCAAGTAAAGCAAGAAAAAACAGATGTTTTATAACATTGATTAAATAATTCATTCTACTATTCAATCTTTATTAAGATTTTTACTGCTTTGAATGCTATATTCCCAATATTTATCACATAGTTGCAGGTAACTTGTCTCGGTACTCTTACCTCCCAAGGAGATAGCATACATTTTTGTTTGTTTTGCTTTTGCATGTTCTATGCTTCGGGCTAACATATAATCAACGGGACGCATCTCAAAGTCGGATACGGTGATGATATCTGTTTCCATATATTGGTAATCGGAGGCAAAGATACGAGATTTCTTTGAGATAGGTTTATTGGGTACAGAGGGATTTACCTCCATAATTAGGCAATTTCCTCCGTACAAGTAGGACTTTTCAGTTTCATAAGGAAAATTCATTCTATACTTTTGTCATATCGAAAGATAAATGATATAAATAAGGACCATAAAAATAAAGGATTATGAAAACGAACGCATTCAAATACTTAGGTATAGCTTTAATGGCATTGATGATGATTAGCCTTACTTCTTGCGAAGTAGAAATTGATAGCTTTTATGATGATGATAATATCGGTGGCGGGTATTATTCCCGTTCGTCGGAATTGTGCAGTCGCACATGGATCAGTTATTACCGTGACGCAGACGGGAACCGTTGTTGTCAAGAACTGGATTTTTATTTAGACCGTACAGGGGTTGATTACATACGAGTGGAATACCGTAACGGAGATGTGGAAGTTTTTGAATATAATTTCCGGTGGAACTGGGAAAACTATGCACAAACATCTATCAGGATGTCCTACGGTCCGGGTGATGTTTCCTATCTGGATGATGTGTACCTTGGTGGAAACAGATTAAGCGGTTATCTGGACGGAAGGGATAACTTTGTGGAATATCAGGGAAGCAGGTAAAAAAACAATAGGTATCGGAGATAACAAGATGTAGCTAGAAAGACGAGGACAAAGAAGGATAAGATAAAAATGTGTCAGGGGTTAATGACAGAATGATAGGTAGGAGAGGTAAAAGGTTGCCAATAGGATTTCAGGAATAAGGGTTAGAGTATAAATAGGGCGCGAAATGAAAGCATAAAAGTTTTGAACGGGACTAAATAGTTTTTATCTTTGCGCCCTATTAGTTTTATATATACATGGAGTGGTTATCTAGTCTATTTCTCGAACATTCTGCCTTACAGGCTGTTGTGGTACTTTCACTGATTTCTGCGATAGGTCTGGGCTTGGGAAGAGTGCATTTCTGGGGTATATCCCTGGGAGTCACTTTTGTTTTTTTTGCCGGTATACTTGCCGGACATTTCGGGCTTTCGGTTGATCCGCAGATGTTGAATTACGCAGAAAGTTTCGGTCTGGTTATCTTTGTTTATTCTCTCGGTCTGCAAGTGGGGCCCGGTTTTTTCAGTTCTTTCCGGAAAGGAGGAGTGACGTTGAATATGTTGGCGTTGGGAGTTGTTCTTCTAGGTACTTTGTTAACGGTGGTAGCCAGTTATGCTACAGGTATATCGCTTCCCGATATGGTTGGTATTCTTTGCGGAGCGACGACAAACACTCCGGCGTTGGGAGCGGCGCAGCAGACATTGAAACAAATGGGCATGGATAGTAGTACGCCTGCTCTGGGATGTGCCGTGGCCTATCCAATGGGAGTAGTCGGTGTGATTCTTGCCGTTTTGTTAATTCGTAAAGTATTGGTTCGCAAGGAAGACTTGGAAATAAAGGAGAAGGATGATGCGAACAAAACCTATATTGCAGCGTTTCAAGTACATAATCCTGCTATTTTCAATAAAAGCATAAAGGATATAGCTCATTTGAGTTATCCTAAGTTTGTTATTTCCCGTTTGTGGCGTGACGGACATGTCAGTATTCCGACTTCTGATAAAGTGTTGAAGGAAGGTGATCGCTTGCTGGTGATTACGGCTGAAAAAGATGCGCTGGCTCTGACTGTGCTTTTCGGCGAACAGGAAAATACGGATTGGAACAAAGAGGACATTGACTGGAATGCGATTGACAGTGAACTGGTCTCCCAGCGCATTGTTGTCACTCGCCCTGAACTGAACGGGAAGAAATTGGGAGCGCTCCGGTTGAGAAATCATTATGGAATCAATATCAGCCGTGTCTATCGTTCGGGTGTACAACTGCTCGCCACTCCGGGATTGATACTTCAGTTGGGTGACCGACTGACGGTAGTAGGGGAAAAGGCAGCCATTCAAAACGTGGAAAAAGTACTAGGTAATGCTGTCAAGAGTTTGAAAGAACCTAATTTGGTTGTTATATTTATTGGTATCGTGTTGGGATTGGCGTTAGGTGCTATTCCTTTTTCTATTCCGGGTATCAGTACTCCTGTAAAACTAGGCTTGGCAGGTGGTCCTATTATTGTCGGTATCCTTTTAGGTACGTTTGGACCACGGATACACATGATTACCTACACTACTCGTAGTGCCAATTTGATGTTACGTGCCTTGGGACTCTCAATGTATCTAGCCTGTCTGGGACTGGATGCTGGGGCACATTTCTTCGATACGGTATTCCGTTCGGAAGGGCTACTGTGGATCGGTTTAGGAGCCGGACTGACAATCATCCCAACTGTTTTAGTGGGCTTTGTAGCCTTCAAGATGATGAAGATCGATTTTGGCACAGTGTCCGGTATGCTATGCGGAAGTATGGCGAATCCTATGGCATTAAATTATGCAAATGATACAATTCCCGGTGATAACCCGTCTGTAGCCTATGCGACAGTATATCCATTGTGTATGTTTCTACGGGTGATTATTGCACAAGTACTGTTGATGTTCTTATTAGGTTGAAAATAAATTTTATATGAAAATTGTAAACGAGTAAATAAAAAAATATATTTATCACGGATAACTGAATGGAATGATTCCGAACAACGAACATAGGAAGCAAAGTAATTGTTAATTAGTAAATTGTAATAAAATAGAATGACTGCTCAAAGTAATATAACTCCTGAAAGTATTGTGGGCGATCTCCGCTACCTTCAATTGCTTTCCCGTAGTTTTCCTACTATTGCCGATGCTAGTACGGAAATTATCAATCTGGAGGCTATCTTGAATCTGCCTAAGGGGACAGAACATTTCCTGACAGATATACATGGTGAATATGAAGCATTCCAACATGTTCTGAAAAATGCTTCAGGTGCGGTAAAGCGTAAAGTGAATGAAATATTCGGCAATACTCTCCGTGAAGCGGAAAAGAAAGAACTCTGTACGCTGATTTACTATCCCGAAGAAAAACTTCAACTGGTGAAAGCTCGTGAGAAGGATTTGGACGATTGGTATCTGATTACTCTGAACCAACTGGTGAAGGTCTGTCAGAATGTGTCTTCCAAGTATACGCGTTCTAAAGTGCGTAAATCGTTACCTGCCGAGTTCTCCTATATTATTCAGGAATTATTGCATGAATCGTCTATCGAACCGAATAAACATGCTTATATCAATGTAATTATCAGTACGATTATTACAACAAAGCGGGCAGATGACTTCATCATTGCTATGTGTAACCTGATTCAACGGCTGACTATTGACTCCCTACATATTGTCGGTGACATCTACGACCGTGGTCCTGGTGCGCATATCATCATGGATACTTTATGTAATTATCATAATTTTGATATTCAATGGGGAAACCATGATATTCTTTGGATGGGGGCTGCTTCGGGCAATGACAGTTGCATCGCTAATGTGATCCGTATGTCTATGCGTTACGGTAATTTGGGCACATTGGAAGATGGTTATGGTATTAATCTGCTGCCATTGGCTACCTTTGCTATGGATACTTATGCTGATGATCCCTGTACTATCTTCATGCCGAAGATGAATTTTGCCGACGCTCACTATAATGAGAAAACCCTGCGTTTGATTACCCAGATGCATAAAGCGATTACTATCATCCAGTTTAAGTTGGAGGCTGAAATCATCGACCGTCGTCCTGAATTCGGCATGGAGAATCGGAAACTTTTAGAGAAGATAGACTTCGACCGTGGTGTCTTTGTGTACGAGGGAAAAGAATATGTCCTGCGTGATACCAACTTTCCGACAGTAGACCCAGCCAATCCTTATCGGCTGACAGAAGAGGAACGTGAACTGGTAGAAAAGATTCATTATTCATTTATGAATAGTGAGAAGTTGAAGAAACATATGCGCTGTCTGTTTACGTATGGCGGGATGTATTTGGTTTCCAACTCGAATCTTCTTTATCATGCTTCCGTACCTTTAAATGAAGATGGCAGTTTCAAGCGTGTCAAAATCCGGGGAAAGGAATACTGGGGACGTAGGCTACTGGATAAGGCCGACCAGTTGATTCGTACCGCTTACTTTGATGAAGAAGGAGAGGAGGATAAGGAATTTGCTATGGACTATATCTGGTATATGTGGTGCGGTCCTGAAGCTCCTCTGTTTGATAAAGATAAAATGGCTACTTTTGAGCGCTACTTTGTAGAAGATAAAGAACTGCACAAAGAGAAGAAAGGGCATTATTATACATTGCGTAATCGTGAGGATATTTGTGACCGGATTCTGGAAGAATTTGGTGCTTCGGGTCCTCATTCGCATATCATCAATGGTCATGTGCCGGTAAAGACTATTCAGGGCGAACAGCCGATGAAAGCTAACGGCAAACTTTTTGTGATTGACGGTGGATTTTCAAAGGCTTATCAGCCGGAAACAGGGATTGCAGGATATACGCTTGTTTACCATTCTCACGGTATGCAGCTTGTACAGCATGAACCATTCCAGTCGCGGCAGAAAGCAATTGAGGAAGGGCTGGATATTAAGTCTACCAATTTTGTACTGGAATTCAATTCACAACGAATGATGGTGAAAGATACTGATAAAGGAAAAGAGCTGGTAACGCAGATTCTGGATTTAAAAAAGCTACTTGTTGCTTATCGTACCGGATTGATAAAAGAGAAGATATAAAAGAATAGTAAGTAGTGATTAACAATGAACGGTGAATAAGTTGCAACGTAATAAAGCAACTTGTTCACCGTTCACTATTTTGTATACTGTTTGCTATACATACATTCTTTTTTAGAAAAGAACAATGCCTGCTTCAATGATAACACCTTTATCGTAATTGCTTGATTTATTATAGAACCGGGTAAGTCCGTAACCACCCGTTGCAAAAATACCGAATTTTGGAGTAAACTGATATTCCAGATTGGCACGGGCTTGCAGTGCATATAGGCGTTTTGGAATTACTTCATCCTTATTGTCGAATGCTTCAATGTGTTGATAACCAAGATCTCCGCTGATAGATAGTCCTTTATAAACAGGGAAGGAAATACCAGCACGATAGGAGGCGCTGGCTGAGAACTTGTCATTTAAGTCCTGATACATGGAACCGACTCCCAGAATTGTATAGAACAGCTGGTTCTTGAAACGCACACCGATGTTGGCAGCTGTAGAATTGCCACCATACAGCATCATTTGCACTTTCGTATCAGGATTGGCATTGACCAGACCCAGTTGCAATCCTTTCATATCTTCCCTATAATAATTGACCAGACCAATTTGTAAACCACGGGCTTTTGTTGCATAGTTGCATAAAGCGATCTGTAAGCCATTCAGTTTTCGGGCAGTAATATTGGCAATACCTGCAATCTGCAAACCATTCATATCTTCGCCCACCACATTCAGTAGTCCGGAAGTTACCATACCGTTATAACTCTGTCCGGTGATATTGGCTGCGCCGGAGAACTGAAAGCCCGAAGCCATGTTTCCTGTCACATTCATAAAACCGCTCATCATCACTCCCGAAGTATTATCTCCTCCGATACTGGTAAGACCGGCAATAATTACCCCTTTTGTACCGTCTCCGGTAATATTTACTAATCCGGCAGTAGAAAGTCCTATGGTATTGTCACCGCTGATATTGCTGACACCCGCTATCTGAACACCGCGCATTGTTCCACCTGCCAAGTTAGCCAAACCTGTGATTTGCACTCCATTCATGTCGCCATGCACTACGCTTCCCAATGCATTGATACCGACACCATTCAGGCGGTTCAACGTAGAAAGCAGACCGATATTGACATAGGTCGTCTGCGTACTGTCATGCGGCTGCGTACATATATCTTTCCAAATGGAAATATTGATACCCGCACTCTTGTTCTGTGCCGGCAAACAAACGGCAGCCATGAGAATAGCTGCCGTGAGGATTGTTTTTCTTATCTTCATTTTTAATATATTTCTCTTTCTCTTGATTTCTTTTTTCTCGGTTCAGGTGGAAATGCATGGGAGGATAATTATCCTTTCGCTTCCTGATACAGATAACGCTTAATACTCTTTTTCGGCGTCTTTTCAAATTCTTCCGGATAAATCTTCATTTTTGAGATCTGACTATATGCCGGCAACATAGCATTCAACGCCACTCGGTTTTCTTCCATAACCCGTTCAATGTCCTCGTTCTTCAAACCGTGGGCAAAAGCATCATCAAAGTCCGGATAAACAAGTCCGACGAGCTTTTCGTTCTGCTGGACAATAATACTTTCGGCCACATAGGGCAGGTTGTTCAACTTGTCTTCTATTTCTTCCGGATAAATATTCTGTCCGCTGGCACTGAGCAATAAGTTTTTGCTGCGTCCCTTGATTGTAATATTTCCTTCCGCATCTTTCAACGCCAGGTCTCCTGTGTGCAGCCAGCCGTCTTTATCTATAACTTCTTTTGTAGCTTCTTCATTTTTGTAATATCCCAGCATAACATTCGGTCCTTTACAAACTATTTCTCCTACGATGTTTTCCGGGTCGGAAGATAGAACCTGTACATCCATACGTGGTACAGCTTTTCCGCAAGAGCCGGGTTTGAACCTTCTCCAATCTTCATAGCAGATAATCGGACCACATTCTGTCATTCCATAACCTACTGTATAAGGAAAATCAATCATTTTCAGGAATTGCTCAACTTCCTGATTGAAAGCTGCACCCCCTACGATAACTGCTTTGAAGTTTCCGCCGAACGCCTTAATCATTTCTTCGCGTACCGTTGCTTTAATCTTATCGTTGATAATAGGTACTTTCAGTAATATTTTCATGGCCGGAGTCTCCAACTTCGGAAGTACACTCTTCTTGATAATCTTTTCGATAATCAGTGGGACGGCAACGATCAAACTGGGTTTTACTTCTTCAAATGCCTGGAAAATGATTTTCGGACTTGGCATACGGGTCAGGAAGTAGATGTGACATCCTACGGAGAACTCATAAAGAAATTCGAAAGCCAGTCCGTACATGTGCGCCATAGGAAGCATGGATACAATCTTGTCTCCGGCTTCCAACTCCAATACTTCAAATGCAAATTTAGTATTCGACCACAAACTACGATAGGGGAGCATTACTCCTTTTGAATAACTGGTCGTTCCGGAAGTATAATTGATAACGGCTAATTCTTCGGGTTCGTCTTTGTGGTATTCGATATGTTCTCTACGGAAATTTTTCGGATATTTTTTGCCGAACATTTCATTCAAATGTTCGCGTGCGTGAGTTAACCGTTCACTACGGGATACCAGCAGGGTGAAGTCATTCATCATCAGGATACCTTCGAGTAGTGGCATTGCCGATTCGTTCAGGTTTTCCCATACCATATCTCCTACAAACAGCAGTTTGGCTTCGGAATGGTTGACGATATTGTGTACATTGTCTGCTTTAAACTCGTGGAGAATAGGAACGATTACTGCTCCGTACGTCAGTGTAGCAAGGAAAGTTACTCCCCAATGGGAGCTGTTTCTTCCGCATACGGCAATCTTATCTCCTTTGCGGATTCCACTTTCCTCAAAAATTATATGGAGTTTTTCGATTTTGCGGGCTACATCTTTATACTGAAGGGTGGCTCCCTTGTAATCTGTCAGGGCATCCAAATCCCAATTGTTCTTGATACTATTCTCAATGTAAGCTATAAAACTTTGTTCCATTGTTTTTGCACATTTGGTATTAAATTGTGCAAATATAGCAATTAAATTAAGAATGGAAAATTAACTATGAAGAATTTTTGGAGAGGGTGGAGAGAAGAGTGAGTCTGTGATATGCTATAAGCTAAAATAATTATACTGATAGCATATCAACAGATTGTTTGATTTTTTATTTCAAGTACCATTCATACATCTTTCGCACACCTTCCTCGATTTCGATTTTGTGATGCCAACCCAGTGCGTGCAGTTTCGAAGGATCGGTTAGCTTACGCATCGTGCCGTCCGGTTTACTGCTGTCGAAAGTCAGTTTGCCTTGATAGCCTACTGTCTCTACGATCCGCTCGGCAAGTTGTCGAATAGTGATTTCCTTACCTGTTCCGATGTTGATATGACAGTTACGGATATCCTTGCTACCTTCTTTATATGTATCTTTGAAGTCAACGTGTTCCATGACGAATACACTGGCGTCTGCCATTTCTTCACTCCAAAGGAACTCGCGGAGAGGAGTTCCCGTACCCCACAATGTCACTTCCGTTTCACTGATACCATATTTGCTTAGGATAGCCAGAATTTCTTCTTTCGGACTGTCTCCGTTGATACCTTCTACCGGGCGCAGGTCCATATCCTTTCGGACAGCCTCCCAGTTGCCTTCTTTCAGGCAATGGGCCAGATGAATCTTGCGGATCATAGCAGGCAGTACATGGCTGCGTTCCAAATCGAAGTTATCATTCGGACCATATAAGTTGGTCGGCATCACAGCGATGTAGTTTGTTCCATATTGCAGGTTGAAACTTTCACACATCTTCAGACCGGCAATCTTGGCGATGGCATACGGCTCGTTGGTATATTCCAACGGAGAAGTAAGTAATACATCCTCTTTCATCGGTTGCTTGGCGTCACGTGGATAAATACAGGTACTTCCGAGAAAGAGTAGCTTTTTTATGTTGTGGCGGAAACTTTCCCCGATGACATTCTGTTGGATTTGCAGATTTTTGTAGATAAAGTCGGCGCGGTAGATACTGTTTGCCATGATGCCGCCAACGAAGGCAGCAGCAAGGAATACATATTCCGGCTGTTCTTCATCGAAAAACTGGCGGACAGATACACTGTCGAGCAGGTCAAGCTCCTTGTGAGTGCGGCCTACCAGATTCGTGTATCCTTTATTCTGCAAATTTTTCCAGATAGCAGAACCCACGAGACCGTGGTGTCCTGCTACATATATTTTTGCATTCTTTTCCATTCTTCCGTTTAATGTTTGTTCGCGATCATGCGTTTCACCTTTTCCATGTCGTGGCGTACCATGATACGGACCAGTTCTTCAAATGAAGTCTTGCACGGATTCCAACCCAGCAATGTTCTTGCTTTGGTCGGGTCGCCTAACAACTGTTCAACTTCCGATGGACGGAAATATTTGGGGTCAACTTCTACCAATGGCTTGCCGGTGTCTACGTCAATTCCCTTTTCATTTATGCCCTCGCCTTCCCAGCGGAGTTCGATGCCTGCTTCCTTGAAAGCTAGCGTAGCAAATTCGCGTACCGTATGCATTTCTCCAGTAGCGATTACGAAATCTTCTGGAACGTCATGCTGCAGAATCAGCCACATACATTCTACGTAATCTTTGGCGTATCCCCAGTCTCGGCGTGCATCCAGATTACCTAGATACAGCTTGTCCTGTTCGCCCTGTGCGATGCGGGCGGCAGCCAGAGATATTTTGCGGGTAACAAAAGTCTCGCCACGGCGTTCGCTCTCGTGGTTGAACAAGATACCGTTTACGGCAAACATACCGTAGCTTTCGCGATAGTTTTTGGTAATCCAGAAACCATATTGTTTGGCTACCCCGTACGGAGAACGGGGATAGAACGGAGTTGTCTCTTTCTGTGGAACTTCCTGCACTTTACCGAACAACTCGGAAGTGGAAGCCTGATAGATACGGGTTTTCTTTTCCAGTCCCAGAATCCGTACCGCTTCGAGCATACGGAGCGTACCGATAGCGTCCGCTTCGGCAGTATATTCCGGAACATCAAATGATACCTTTACGTGGCTTTGGGCAGCCAGGTTGTAAATTTCATCAGGTTGCACTTGTTGAATGATACGGATTAACGAACTGGAATCTGTCATATCCCCATAATGCAGATTGATCGTACGTTTCTGTTTCATGTCGCGCACCCATTCATCAAAATATAAATGTTCGATACGTCCCGTATTGAACGACGAAGAACGACGAAGGATACCGTGAACTTCGTAACCTTTTTGCAAAAGTAATTCGGCAAGATACGAACCGTCTTGTCCGGTAATGCCTGATATTAGGGCTTTTTTCATACGTTATAATTGTTTATTTGGAATAATACGGGCGCAAATGTCGACATTTTTTGCAGTATATGCAAACCTCTTTTAATTTATTTTTCAGCACAGTCGTTCAGCACGGTTTTTGCCCATTATTTTGTCGATAATCAAAGCAATAGCTCCATCTCCGGTTACGTTGCAAGCTGTTCCGAAACTGTCCATGGCAATGTAAAGAGCAATCATCAATGCTTGTGCTGATTCATCGAAGCCGAGCATGGACTGCAAGATACCTAGTGCCGCCATGATTGCTCCTCCAGGAACACCCGGTGCAGCTACCATTGTAATCCCCAGCATAAAGATAAACCCGGCAAATAGGGGAAAGTCGAACGGTATTCCCTGCATCATCATCAATGCCAGTGCACAGGCTACGATTTTCAGAGTACTGCCCGACAGGTGAATCGTGGCGCATAGTGGAATAACGAAGCCGGCAATGTCTGAGGATACTCCGTTCTTCTTCGTCTGCTCCAGTGTGACGGGGATAGTGGCTGCTGAAGATTGTGTGCCTAAAGCCGTGAAATATGCCGGCATCATCTTTCCGAGCAGTTTAAACGGATTTTTGCGCACGAATAATGCTGCAATGGAATATTGGAAAACCAGCAGGAAGATATGAAGAATGAAAATTACTCCGATAATTTTGATAAATACCATTAAGATAGCGTATACTTGTCCGGAGTGCGTCATGTTTAGAAAAATACCGAAGATATAAAGCGGAAGCAACGGCAGAATGACAGCACTAATCATGCGGACGATGATCTCCTGGAAGTCCCTTGCCACGTTTTTTAGCGCATCGCTGTTCAGGGAGGCGAGCCCCAACCCCAGCGTAAAAGCGAAAATTAACGCGGTCATTACATTCATCAGCGGAGGAATGGAGACGGAGAAGTAGGGAAGAATTCCTTGTGCTTCGCTTACTTCTTCGAGCGGCACGCCCGGTTCGATGAGTGATGGGAATACTGTGACTCCTGTGAAATAGGAGAGAAAACCTGAAAACAACGTAGCACCGTATGCAATGAGTGCGGTGACAAGCAACATCTTTCCCGCACCTTTACCAATGTCGGCAATAGCCACAGTGACCAGTCCGACGATAATCAGTGGAATGGAAAAGTTGAGAAACTCACTGAAAATACCGTTGAATGTAACAAATATCCGTACCAGTGGTGCCGGGAAAACTGTACCGATAGCAATACCTAGTATGATAGCGATAATGATACGCGGCAATAAGCCGATTTTAATCTTCTTCATCCTTGTTTTTATTTGTAGACCACAAAAATAATGTTTTAATCTAAATATTGCGAACAAATGTTCTTTTCAAGTGTTACTATGATAAACATTATATCAAAATATACAAGTTATGACAAATCAGAATAAAACAGATATCGGGCTAATCGGCTTGGCTGTAATGGGCGAGAATTTAGCATTAAATATGGAGAGTAAAGGCTGGTATGTATCAGTTTACAACCGTACTGTTCCCGGAGTGGAAGAAGGAGTCGTAGACCGCTTTATGAATAGCCGTGCAAAAGGTAAAAATATTGAAGGATTCACAGATATAAAAGCATTCGTTGATTCGATAGCTACCCCTCGTAAAATAATGATGATGGTTCGTGCCGGAAGTCCGGTAGACGAATTGATGGAACAACTTTTTCCGTTGCTTTCGCCCGGAGATATTCTTATCGACGGTGGTAACTCCAATTATGAAGATACCAACCGGCGTGTCAAACTGGCCGAATCGAAAGGTTTTCTTTTCGTCGGTAGTGGTGTGTCCGGAGGGGAAGAAGGAGCATTGAACGGTGCGTCTATCATGCCCGGTGGTTCGGAAAAAGCATGGTCGGAAGTGAAGCCGATTCTTCAGAGTATTGCAGCAAAAGCACCGGATGGTACACCGTGTTGCCAATGGGTAGGCCCTGCCGGTTCGGGACATTTTGTGAAGATGATTCACAATGGTATTGAGTACGGTGATATGCAGTTGATTGCCGAAGCTTATTGGGTGATGAAGAATCTGATTGATTTGAATAATGAAGAAATGGCGGATGTGTTCGCCCGTTGGAATGAAGGAAAGCTGCGCAGCTATCTGATTGAAATCACTGCCAACATTCTCCGTCATAAAGACAAAACCGGGGGATATCTTATTGATAAGATTCTGGATGCAGCAGGACAGAAAGGAACCGGTAAATGGTCGGTTATTAATGCTATGGAACTAGGTATGCCGTTGGGGCTGATTGCCACGGCAGTATTCGAACGCAGCCTTTCCGCACAAAAAGACCTGCGTCGTCTGGCTTCCAAACAATTCCAGTGTCAACATACACAACCTATATATAATAAGGCGGAACTTGTAAAGAATATCTTTTCCGCCCTTTATGCTTCTAAACTAGTCTCTTATGCACAGGGATTCGCCGTGTTGCAACGTGCTTCCGATGCTTTCGACTGGCATCTTGATCTGGCCTCCATTGCTCGTATGTGGCGTGGCGGATGTATCATTCGTAGTGTATTCCTCAACGATATTGCTGCCGCTTTCGAAGCACCCGATAAACCTAAGCACTTGTTGCTGGCTCCTTATTTCCGGGAAGAAATCAAGACGTTGCTTTCCGGTTGGAAGAGTCTCGTTGCAGAAGCGATGAAAGAAGAACTGCCCGTTCCGGCTTTTTCTTCTGCTTTGAATTATTTCTATTCACTCACTTCTGCCGATTTGCCCGCTAACCTTGTGCAAGCGCAGCGCGACTACTTCGGCGCGCATACATTCGAACGAAAAGATGAGTTGCGCGGACAGTTCTTCCATGAAAACTGGACAGGACACGGAGGCGATACGAAATCTGGAACATATAATGTATAATAAATAGGTATTTTCAAGTAACAAGATTGTTTGATAAGTAGAAATAAAAAAGCGACAATGGATAAATTTGCAATGATTATTTTCGGTGCGTCGGGTGACCTGACCAAGCGTAAACTGATGCCTGCACTCTACTCCTTATACCGCGACAAGCGGCTTACAGGAGATTTCTCTATACTCGGCATCGGGCGTACGATATACTCCGACGAGAACTATCGTTCTTATATATTGGAAGAACTGCAACAATTCGTCAAGGCAGACGAACAGGATACTATTCTTATGTCTTCTTTTGTCTCTCACCTGTATTACTTGCCGCTGGACCCTGCAAAGGAAGAAGGTTACCCCTTACTCCGCCAACGTCTGGTGGAATTAACTAACGAGGTAGATCCGGATAATTTGTTGTTTTACCTTGCCACTCCGCCTTCGCTTTACGGTGTAGTTCCTCTGCATCTGAAGGCTGCCGGACTAAATACTCCTCATTCACGTATCATCGTCGAGAAACCTTTCGGTTACGATCTCGAATCGGCACGTGAGTTGAACCGTATCTATGCTTCTGTCTTCAACGAACACCAGATTTACCGTATCGACCATTTTCTTGGCAAGGAAACTGCACAAAACGTGCTTGCGTTCCGTTTTGCCAACGGTATCTTCGAACCTCTCTGGAATCGTAACTATATCGACTACGTAGAAATTACAGCCGTCGAGAACCTCGGTATCGAGCAACGCGGCGGGTTCTACGAAACGGCGGGTGCCTTGCGCGACATGGTACAGAATCATCTTATCCAGCTTGTAGCTCTTACAGCTATGGAACCACCTGCTGTCTTTAATGCGGACAATTTCCGGAATGAAGTGGTGAAAGTCTACGAGTCTCTCACGCCGCTTACTGAAGAAGATTTGAACGAGCACATCGTTCGTGGACAATATACGGCTTCCGGTAACAAGAAAGGTTATCGTGAAGAAAAGGGAGTAGCTTCCGAATCACGTACGGAAACTTACATAGCCATGAAGCTGGGTATCAGTAACTGGCGTTGGAGCGGTGTCCCGTTCTACATTCGTACCGGCAAGCAAATGCCGACGAAGGTGACGGAAATCGTCGTTCATTTCCGTGAAACACCTCATCAGATGTTTCGCTGCTCCGGCGGTAACTGTCCGCGAGCTAATAAATTGATTCTTCGTTTGCAACCCAACGAAGGAATAGTGCTTAAGATTGGAATGAAAGTGCCCGGTGCAGGTTTCGAAGTCCGTCAGGTGACAATGGATTTCAGTTATGCACAGTTAGGCGGAGTGCCGAGTGGCGACGCTTACGCACGTCTGATAGACGACTGTATTCAGGGCGACCCGACCTTATTTACTCGCAGCGATGCAGTAGAAGCCTCATGGAAATTCTTTGACCCGGTTCTCCGCTATTGGAAAGAAAACCCTGACGCACCTTTGTACGGCTATCCGGCAGGCACGTGGGGACCTCTAGAAAGTGAAGCAATGATGCACGAGCATGGGGCCGACTGGACGAATCCTTGTAAGAATTTGACGAACACAGATCAATATTGTGAATTATGAAATTAGCAGTTTTTCCCTCGTCGATTGAAACCTCACGCGCGTTGATACTTCGTCTGGTGGAACTCATGAATGAGGAGCCGGACAGAATATTCAACATCGCAGTCAGTGGAGGTAATACCCCCGCTTTGATGTTCGATTTATGGGCGAATGAATATCTGGATATCACTCCTTGGAACCGTATGAAAATCTATTGGGTGGACGAACGTTGTGTGCCTCCCGAAGACTCTGACAGTAATTATGGAATGATGCGTAATCTCCTTCTTGGGATAGCCCCCATTCCTTATGAAAACGTATTCCGCATCCGTGGCGAAGCTAAGCCGGTGAAAGAGGCGGTTCGTTACTCCGAATTGGTGAAACAGCAACTGCCATACAGATTGGGCTGGCCTGAGTTTGACATTGTGCTGCTTGGAGCGGGAGACGACGGGCATACTTCCTCTATTTTTCCAGGACAGGAGAATCTCTTGACTTCCACTTCCAGTTATGTAGTCAGTATTCATCCCTGCAACGGGCAGAAGCGTATTGCAATGACCGGATATCCTATTCTGAATGCCCGTCATGTTATTTTTCTGATTACCGGAAAGAATAAGGCGGATGTGGTGGAGGAAATCTGTAATTCGGGAGATACGGGTCCTGCGGCTTATATCGCTCATCATGCACAGAATGTAGAACTGTTTATAGATAAAGGGGCTGCATCGTATATTGGGGATGCGAGTAAAGAGATACATTAATTCAAAACAGAGCTACTAAAACAACAGGTAACATGAATCCTTATCTGCAAGAACAACGATTTGCTTAGCGGACTACTTGCTGAGTAAAACATAAAAGACTGGAGGAGAGTTACGTTTTCGTGATCTCCTCCACTATATATTTGTCTTCCACCTTCTTACAAGTACACACAAGGTATTCCGGATGTTTCAAAGCTCCTTGTAGTGTATCGGGAAGAATAACTTCTTTCGTACGTCGGTCTATCGCAACCATTGCATACAGTATACCTTCACTCTCGCACTTCTCTATTAGTGCTTTTTTTAGTTCTTCTACGTCGAATTCCATTTTGGTGAGATTTATCACTGCAAAGTTAGGGAAAATAATGAATATTTTCTGCAAATATATTTGTATTCCGCTAAATTAAGGACAATAAATAAAAAACAAGTATATTCAAATACTGAACATTTAGTATAATATTGATTAATATTTAATGTAGTGGAAATATTTTTTTGAATTAAGGGATTAAATGTGTATAATTGTAAATCCGTCGTAAAGGGGTTAGAACTAGTATGGAGATATTTTAATAATTAAATTCAAATCATATGAGACCTTTAATATCTAAGAAATCTCTTTCAGCTGTATAATTATAGGATCTGCTGTTATGAGCTATATAATTAAATATGTTATTGAAAAGCTGGGTGATCCTATTGAGAATATCGTTTGTGGAGCAGCCATAATGATTTCAATAACATCTCTAGTCTTTTTGTTTAAGTTGAAAAAATATATAGATAATAGTATTAATCAATCAAGTACTGATAACAAAGAAAAAGTGGAATAAAAGGGGGGGATTACTATTTAAAAGAAGTTCGAAACGATATATAAATAGTTAGTATATATACATAAAATGGCTTCCTTGTTCGTCCGCCGACGAGGAAGCCATTTCAACACAAAAACTAAACTAGACACATTTTTGGAAATCTAGTTGTATATTCTGTATATCAATTATATAGTCCTGCTTTTTTTTATGGTTCGACCATAATTCGACCATTTGATGTTTTATGTACTATCAAGATTTCTATATTTCATATTTTATATTACTTTAAATATTATATTTGCGCATTGTCAAACTAAAATAGTGCGTTTATGAAATCGTTATTAAAAAATGTCCTAAGAAGGATAAGTAAAAAACAATCTTCTAAAGAAGATAATGCGATAATGCAACAGCCTTTTATCCCCAGTGTTGTGCAA
>NZ_MNQN01000021.1:0-17156 GCF_001915455.1 Bacteroides sp. 43_46
TTTCTTTATATCTTCGTAATACTTTTCCAACTTAGACACTTTCTTTTGAATAAATGCCTGCAATTGCTCTGACGCATCAAAGTGAATTGATTGAATTCTTACATCCATACTTACCTCCTTGTTTTTAAGCTCTTGGATGAGCTTGTTTATACACTTTTTTAAGTTCTTCAAATGTGGCATGCGTATAGATCTCGGTAGTTGCAATACTCTCGTGACCTAAAAGTTCTTTTACTGCACCCAACTCCGCATCATTGTTCAGCATCGTGGTAGCAAAAGTATGCCTCAACACGTGAGGACTCCTTTTTTTCAGCGTAACCACCTTTGACAGGTTCCGTTTCACTAAATTATAGACTAGATTCTTATAAAGTCGTTCGCCATTCTCTCTAACAAAAAAAGCTTCCGACCTTTCCGGAATCATTTCGTTTCTTATGTTAATATATCCAAGCATCAACTCACGCAGTTCATCACCGAACGGTATCAGCCGTTGCTTGTTCCTTTTCCCGGTTACTTTCAAAAGAGAAGCAGAAAAATCCACATCCTTGTCATCCAATCCTATCAATTCCGAAAGCCTTATGCCCGTAGCATAAAATACTTCAATAATCAATCGATCCCGATAACCTTTAAACCCTTCACCAAAATCCGTTTCATCCAGCAGCTTGTTCATTTCGCTTTCTTTCAAGAAAACAGGTAGCGGCTTTTTATTTTTAGGTCCTGTTATTTTACATAACGGATCCTTAGTCACCTCCCCCTGCCTTAAAAGATATTTATAGAACGACCGGAGCGAACTCAGTTTACGATTTACAGAAGTCGAAGTGTATCCCCTATCCATTAATGAAACAATCCATTCACGAATCAGTTCAGCTTCCACCTCCAACGGATTAAATCTTCCATACTCTTCCTGAGCAAACTCCTGTAGTTGCTTTATATCCTCACTATACGCCAGAACGGTTTTTTCAGAGTAATTCCGCTCATACCGGAGATAATCAAGAAAAGATTTTATTAACATAATATCGCTACATCTAAAATCGTGCAACGAATGTATGAAAAGAATTCAATAATTCAAAGGAAATTACGAATTATTAATCTTCTACTTGCTGAAGTTGTTGTACGTAAACTGCACGTTCTTTCTTAAGTCTTTTAGTTACAGACGGTTTATCAAACTGCTGTCTTCTTCTTAATTCTTTAACGATGCCAGTTTTTTCGAATTTTCTCTTAAACTTCTTCAGCGATTTTTCAATGTTTTCGCCTTCTTTTACAGGTACTACAATCATTTTGTTACTATTAATATGTTATTGGTTAAAAAATTCCGCAGTCAAATTGCGCCGCAAAATTACACATACTTTCTTTATTCACAAAACTTTCGGCAAATATTTCTCAAAAACTATTCATAAACAACTCATTAACCGTAAAAAGTTACTACCTTTGAATCTGTTATATGTCTATTAATAATATAAAATGGTATGAGACAGAGTATAAAAGAACGAATGCATGCATTACGAATGACATTCCCCCCCAATTACATTAAAGCGTTTATCATCCCCAGCACCGATCCGCATTTGAGCGAGTACGTAGCTCCGCACTGGATGTCACGTGAATGGATTTCCGGTTTCACGGGTTCGGCAGGAACCGTTGTCGTCTTAATGAACGAAGCCGGACTATGGACCGATTCCCGTTATTTTCTACAAGCCGCCAAAGAATTGGAGGGTAGCGGTATTACTTTATATAAGGAAATGCTACCGGAAACTCCCAGTATTACAAAATATCTCAGCCAGAAGTTAAAGCCCGGTGAATCGGTAAGTATCGATGGCAAGATGTTCTCCGTACAACAAGTTGAGCAAATGAAAGAAGAACTTGCAGCATACAGTTTGCAGGTTGACTTATTCGGTGATCCGCTGAAAAGGATTTGGAAAGACCGGCCTTCTATACCTGATTCTCCGGCCTTCGTCTATGATATTGAATATGCCGGTAAAAGTTGTGAAGAAAAAGTTGCCGCTATTCGTGCCGAATTAACAAAGAAAGGAGCGTATGCCTTATTCTTATCTGCCCTGGACGAAATAGCATGGACTCTCAATTTGAGAGGGAACGACGTGCATTGTAATCCGGTAGTAGTCAGCTATCTGTTAATCACGCAAGATGACGTGATTTACTTCATCTCACCGGAAAAGGTTACAAAAGAAGTGAACGAGTATTTAAAAGAACAGCATGTCAAGTTGAAAAACTACGATGAAGTAGAAACTTACTTGAATACTTTTACAGGCAGAAATATCCTTATTGATCCCAAGAAAACAAACTTTGCCATATATTCTGCAATTAATCCGGAATGCAACATTATACGTGGTGAATCTCCTGTAGCTCTATTAAAGGCTATTCGAAACGAACAAGAAATTGCAGGTATTCATGCAGCTATGCAGCGGGATGGCGTTGCGCTCGTCAAATTCCTCAAATGGTTGGAAGAAGCAGTGCCTTCCGGCAAAGAGACAGAACTAAGCGTAGACAGGAAATTACATGAATTCAGAGCAGCCCAGCCCCTTTATATGGGAGAGAGTTTCGACACTATTGCCGGATATAAGGAACACGGAGCTATTGTGCATTACTCCGCAACTCCGGAAAGTGACGTTCCTCTTCAACCTAAAGGTTTTCTTCTTTTAGATTCGGGAGCCCAATATCTGGACGGGACTACCGACATTACCCGCACGATCGCATTAGGTGAACTAACTGAAGAAGAAAAAACGGATTATACTTTGATATTAAAGGGGCATATTGCATTGGCTATGGCTAAGTTCCCAGTCGGAACCCGGGGCGCCCAACTTGATGTTCTCGCCCGTATGCCGATCTGGAAATATGGAATGAACTTCCTTCATGGTACAGGCCATGGTGTCGGGCATTTCCTCAGCGTGCATGAAGGACCGCAAAGTATCCGCATGAACGAGAACCCTGTCGTATTACAACCCGGCATGGTTACTTCCAACGAACCGGGAGTTTATAAAGCCGGCAGTCATGGCATCCGCACCGAGAACCTGACGCTTGTCTGCAAAGACAAAGAAGGTATGTTCGGAGATTATCTCAAGTTTGAGACGATTACCTTATGTCCTATTTGTAAAAAGGGAATAATCAAGGAAATGCTGACAAATGAAGAAATTGAATGGTTAAACAATTATCATCAGATTGTCTACGAAAAGCTGTCACCGAATCTTAACGAAGAAGAAAAAGTTTGGTTACAGGAAGCGACTGCTTCTATTTAAGCCAACCTTGCTCAACACCCGGATGTCATACAACATAGGGCAGCATTAAATTAAAAATTTTATTAGGAACAAATACTTTATGGCTTTAATAAAATCTGTACGCGGCTTTACTCCCGAAATCGGAGAAAACTGCTTCCTCGCAGACAACGCAACTATTATAGGAGATGTAAAAATAGGAAATGATTGCAGTATATGGTTTAGCACCGTATTGCGCGGTGACGTCAATTCTATACGTATAGGCAATGGAGTTAACATCCAGGATGGAAGTGTTTTGCATACATTATATCAAAAATCAGTTATCGAAATCGGCGACCATGTTTCCGTGGGACATAACGTAACCATACACGGAGCGACTATCAAAGATTATGCTTTAGTCGGAATGGGATCGACCATACTAGACCATGCTATAGTCGGTGAAGGAGCAATTGTAGCTGCCGGTTCTTTAGTCCTAAGTAATACAGTAATCGAACCTGGAAGTATTTGGGGTGGAGTACCTGCCAAATTTATAAAGAAGGTAGACCCGGAACAAGCCAAAGAATTAAACCAGAAGATTGCTCACAATTATCTGATGTATTCGCAATGGTATAAAGAATGATTTTTTAGTAAAATCGGAAACAAAGCTTCACTCCTTCTTACACTTAAAACATAAGAGTAAGAAGGAGTTTTTCTTGTATTACCCGTATCAATCATCATTGACTTCCAAAGTCCATATTCATCTTATTTAACCCTCTGATAATTGAAATATTACGAAAGATCCGTAGATTTGTAAAAGATTAAATCGAGGCAGTGAATCAACAAACATTCACCTATTATGAAAATAAGACTACTACTTACAATTCTCTTACCGACAGCAACAATAGCTGCCAATACCCAAATCATGGAAAGAACGTTTTTAAAGAAAGTACTTACCAAGTTAGAAAAGATTGAATCTGCGACATATTACGTCACTGACGAAAGCCGGCAACCTGATGATTCCACCACATTATTCAGTAGCAAAGAGTTTGAGCTTATCGCAATAGAATCTTGGAGCCGCCAAGTATCTTCTATTCGAAATTACGCAAACCGGAAGAAGTTAAATGATACTATTCTAAACGCAGCCAATGAAGTAATCAAACAATATCAGACAAGCGGTGCCACACCTTACTTTTTCATTGTAGATCAAGAAGGAATCAGAAGTTATAGTAAAGAGAATACCGATAAAGAAATAATCCATACAATAAAAGAACTACTATGAGCAGACTATTTACCTTCCTTTGCCTGTCTTTGTTATTCAATCTAGCACAGGCACAATTACCGACCCCCGAGTATAAAAAAGGACAAGCCATCCTGAGTGGGACAATCGCCAATTACAATCCGGACGACAATCTGATATTCAAGATCGGTGCTCCCAATATCGTAATGGGAACAGCCGAGACACTTTATCCGACTGTTGAAGCAGATGGAAGTTTCACGATTAATATTCCTCTCTACCATAGTGCTCAAGTACGGATGATAATAGGAAATGCAGATTTAGTCATTCTGTTAAGTCCCGAAAAAGAGACCAATGTAACTATCAATTTAAGCAATCTGCCAGGAAAACAATTTGTATATAGTGGTCAGTATGCTACCATTAACAATGAATGGTGTCAGCCGGAACTGATAACAAAGATACCTCCTGTTTATAGAGATGGCGACTTATTGGATTCTATTGCAGGCATCAGTGCCAACAAGTTCAAGGAACGCTGCATCAACCAATACAAACAGTACATAGCGCACAACAACACACAGTCGCAATTCAGCGAAGACACTCGTACACTAGCCAATCTTTCATGCGCATTTGATTGTCTGGAAAACCTGCAAGCTACCCACTATTGTCTGCAAACAGCTTATCAGAAGAAAGAAAACATTACGCGAGAACAAGCTTTTGCAGCTTTCCTCGATATACATTTACCTGATGATTTTCACAACTACCTGAAAGATTTTCCTGTCAATCACCCTTTGGCACTTTATTGTTATAATTACCGTAATGTAGTCACAAACTTCTTATATGATACACACTATGACCCACTCTCTATGGAAAAATATCTATTGGAAAACGCACCGCTCACAAAAGAGGAGCAGACACTCATTCATCAATATGAAGCAGCTTTTAAAGCAGGAGTAATCTTCCGGCAGCAAAACGATTTGATGACACTCATCCGCAAATATACTAAAGAGAGAGACGACTGTAACTGGAAAATATTTTCCGAAGCCAAAAAACGTCTGGGGCATATCCTGCAAGACAGCACCTGTTTGCCGGTTGACTACATACGCGCAATCTATATGCGCTCCAGCCTTTACAACCTACAACCGTTGACCTCCCGGCAGGAAATCATGGCTTCGGAAATTACAAATCCTATATTCATAGGAATCATTCAAGACATGAACCGTCAGATGCAACCCCGGAAGAAGGCAACAACAAAGAAATATACCATCTGCGAAGCGCCGCAAGTGGCAGAAGAAGAACTGCTGGATGCACTCATTGCACGTCATAAAGGCAAAGTACAGTTTATCGATTTCTGGGCTACCTGGTGTGGCGGTTGCCGGCAGATTATCAAAGAATATGAGCCGCTAAAGAAAGATATAAGTGAAGACAAAGTAGCTTTCATTTACCTCACCGGCCCCAGTTCGATAAAGAAGACATGGGAAATACTCATAGAAGATATCGCAGGCGAACATTACTGGCTGGACAAAGAGCAATGGGAATATCTTTGGACACATTTTCAAATGACAGGGTTACCGATGTATCTGCTAATAGATAAGCAAGGGAATATAGTGAAACGATTTACTCACATTACCGCCAAAGAATTAAAAGATTTACTGGAACAAGAAATCAATAAGATATAAGTCCGTACAAATACTAATAAAAGAGAATTGTTTTTCAGGGCAGGATTTCGGAATATGAAATCTCCTTTAAGAAGAGAGAAGTCCCCTTATTTTAGATTGACCCATTACAGAGAACTAAAATTAGGGGACTTTTATAATTAGAAATTAATCATGTGCATAATCTTCTCCGTAGCTCCGGCGTTGCTTGTCACATAATACCCCGCATTTGTACCGGTTTCACGCAAGAATACCTCATCAGTCCGGAAACGATCCAGCAAAGTTTTCAGTTCATCATAATCTTTGATAGAATAGGCTCCTTTTGCTTCCAGCAATTGAACAGCTTCCATAAATTTCTGGTATTTAGGTCCGAAAATCACAGGAATACCATACACGGCTGCCTCCAAAGTGTTGTGAATACCAACCCCGAAACCACCCCCGATATAAGCTATTTCTCCATAACGATAAATAGAAGAAAGCAATCCGAAACAATCAATAATGAGACAGTCAGCTTTCAATACATTCTTTTCGTCGGCACGGGTATAACGCACGTAAGGACGTTTCAGTTTGCTGATAATCTCTACCAGGTGATTTTCATCAATTACATGGGGAGCTATAATCAGCTTCATTTCCGGGTGATTGTTGAAATACTCAAGGAATAAATCTTCATCCGGTCCCCAAGAGCTTCCCGCCACAAAAGTAAAGGTATTGTCTCCTTTGAACAGTTTCACTAACGGAAGATCTTTGGCTTCCTCGCGAATCTGCAATACCCGGTCAAAACGGGTATCACCCACTACCGTCACACGGTTAATACCTATCTTTGACAAATAACGTTTGGAAGTCTCATTCTGCACAAACAGGTGGTCGAAATCCTTCAACACATTCCGATATGTCCCTCCATACCATTTAAAGAAGATCTGATCGCGGCGGAAAATAGAAGACACACTATACACCGGGATACGGCGTTTATGCAGTTCGTCCAGATAATTTTTCCAAAACTCGTACTTGATAAAGAATGCCATGCAAGGGTTTGAGATATCCAGGAACTTCTTCACATTCCGCGGTTTGTCAAACGGCAGATAGCAGACAATATCCGCTCCCCGGTAGTGCTTGCGCACTTCATAACCGGACGGAGAGAAAAAAGTAAGCAATATCTTATAATTCGGATATTTTTCCCGAATCATTTCTATCAAGGGACGTCCCTGCTCGAACTCACCAAGCGAAGCGGCATGGAACCAGATATACCGCTCCCCTTTCTCCACCTGTTGGCGTAGAAGTTCATATACCACCCAATGCCCTTTCATCATCTTCCGGGGCTTGCGGCTAAACGGAGCAGCCAAATGGACGAAAAAGTCATAAATGACTATTGCCAGGTTGTAAAGCATAGTACTATGTATGTCGATTACTTCAAAACCTCTACCGCCCGTTTCATACGAGCCACAGTCTCTTCCTTACCCAATACCCAGGAAATGTCGAACATGTGCGGGCCTTTGCCTTCGCCTACCAGAGTCAGACGGAAAGCATTCATGATATTACCTGTATGATAACCTTTTTCCGCAATCCAGTCCATTACGACCTTTTCCTGCCCTTCAATACTAAAATCTTCAATGCCGGCAATTACTTCCGCCAATTCGGTCATACACTTAGCCGAATCTTCTTTCCAACGTTTCTTTACTGTCTTTTCATCATATTCGGTAGGAGCCACAAAGAAGAAGCTGCATGTCTCCCACAGTTCCTTTACGAAACTTACGCGGTCTTTCATCATCCCGACCACAGTAACAACCTTCTCGAAAGGAGCCTCCACACCGTGTTCTTTCAATACAGGCACAAACAGTTCGGCAATCTCTTCATTCGGTTTCTGCTGGATATACTGGTGGTTGAACCAAATACCTTTCTTATAATCAAATTTAGCACCCGACTTACTGCAACGGTGCAAGTCGAATAACTTTATAAGTTCGTCCATTGACATCACTTCCTGATCGTTACCCGGATTCCAGCCAAGCAAAGCAAGGAAATTGATGACAGCTTCAGGCAAATAACCGGATTCACGATAACCGGAAGAAACCTCTCCCGATTTCGGATCATGCCATTCCAACGGGAATACGGGGAATCCCAGACGGTCACCGTCACGCTTGCTCAGTTTGCCGTTGCCTTCCGGCTTCAAGAGCAGAGGCAGATGAGCAAATTCCGGCATGGTATCTTCCCAGCCGAAAGCACGGTACAACAGTACGTGCAGCGGAGCGGAAGGTAACCATTCTTCCCCACGGATCACATGGGAAACCTCCATTAAATGATCGTCCACGATGTTAGCAAGGTGGTAGGTAGGCAGTTCATCGGCCGATTTATAAAGAACCTTATCATCCAGAATAGATGAGTTGATAATCACTTCACCACGGATCAAGTCGTTCACACGAACATCTTCGTTCGGTTCAATCTTGAAACGGACTACATATTGCTTGCCTTCCGCAATCAGTGCATCCACTTCTTCCTTCGGCATAGTCAGTGAATTACGCATCATCCCTCGGGTAGATGCGTCATATTGGAAGTTAGCAATTTCCGCACGCTTGGCGTCCAGTTCCTCCGGGGTATCAAAGGCGATGTATGCTTTTCCATTCTCCAGCAAAACCTCTACATATTTCTTATAGATTTCGCGGCGTTCCGACTGACGGTACGGGCCATGTTCCCCACCGAAGCTCACACCTTCGTCAAAGTGGATACCCAACCACTTGAAAGATTCGAGTATATACTCTTCCGCTCCCGGAACAAACCGGTGAGAGTCAGTATCTTCTATACGAAATATCAGGTCTCCGTCGTGTTGACGCGCAAATAGATAATTATACAAAGCTGTACGCACACCACCGATGTGCAGTGCTCCCGTAGGACTCGGAGCAAAACGAACTCTTACTTTTCTTTCTGCCATAATTTGGGTTAGTATAGGTAAATCGTGGCAAAATTAAACCTTTTTTTCCACACTATTGTTTTTTTTTGTACTTTTCGCAAAAATTTCAATGCGTATGGAACATTTGAAGAAGAAAAAGAGTTTCTCATGGAGAGATTTGCTATATAAATCACTGCTATTTGTGGCTACTGTGGCACTGATTGTTTATTTCTTACCGCGCGACGGGAAGTTCAACTACCAGTTTGATATAAACAAACCCTGGAAGTACGGGCAGTTGATAGCTACTTTTGATTTTCCTATCTATAAAGACGAGGCGGTGGTGAAGCGCGAACAAGACAGTCTGTTAGTTCTTTTCCAACCTTACTACGAGCTCGACAAGAAGATAGAAAAGGACGCCATCAGCAAATTGAAGGAGAACTATCATACGAACCTGAAAGGGATCCTTCCATCCATAGATTACCTGCGGTATATCGAACGCACGCTCAAAGAAATCTATCAGGCAGGGATTGTATCGACAGAAAACATACAGCAACTGCAAAAAGACAGCACTTCGTCTATCATGGTTATAGACGACAAGCTAGCCAACCCGCATCCCACCGAGGAGATTTACACGGTGAAGAAGGCTTACGAATACCTGCTTTCGGCTGACTCTACCCATTTCAACCGGGATATTCTAAGACAATGTTCGTTGAACGAATACATCACTCCCAACCTCACTTTTGACGAACAACGCACCCTGACTGCCAAAGAAGAAATGCTGAACAACTATTCCTGGGCGAACGGGCTGGTAGTCAGCGGACAAAAGATTATCGACCGAGGAGAGATCATCAGCCCGGAAACTTATAATATTCTGGAATCACTGCGGAAAGAATCCATTAAGCGGAATGAGTCAATGGGGCAAAGCCGCCTGATTCTCGGAGGGCAGATTCTGTTTGTGGGTATGCTGATGTTGTGTTTCATGCTTTATCTTGATTTATTCCGGAAAGACTATTATCAACGGAAGGGCAGTTTGTCGCTGCTGTTCACTTTGATTGTATTTTACAGTATAGTCACGGCTTTCATGGTCACACACAATATATTCAATGTGTATATCATCCCCTATGCGATGTTGCCGATCATTATTCGTGTGTTCCTCGATTCAAGGACCGCTTTCCTGACACACGTCATCACGATATTAATATGCTCCATATCCCTACGCTTCCCGCATGAATTTATCCTGACCCAGTTGGCGGCGGGACTGGTTGCGATATTCAGTTTAAGGGAATTATCCCAAAGATCCCAGCTTTTCCGGACGGCGCTATTAGTCATATTGACTTATGCCGCCATTTACTTTGCCTTCGAGTTAATGACGGAGAACGGGCTTTCCAATGACTTCTCGAAACTGAATTTGCGGATGTACACCTATTTTATAATAAATGGAGTTCTGCTATTATTCGCTTATCCGCTGTTGTTCCTGTTGGAAAAAACATTCGGATTTACCTCCAATGTCACTTTGGTGGAACTATCGAATATCAATAATGACTTACTGCGCCAGATGTCCGAGACGGTACCAGGAACTTTCCAGCACTCCATGCAGGTAGCCAATCTTGCGGCAGAAGCAGCTATCCGCGTCGGTGCGAAAAGCCAGCTCGTACGTACGGGAGCTTTGTACCACGATATCGGAAAAATGGAGAATCCGGCTTTCTTCACCGAGAACCAGTCGGGAGGGGTCAATCCGCACAAGAACCTGAGCTACGAACAGAGTGCACAGGTCGTGATCAGTCATGTCACGGACGGATTAAAACTAGCCGACAAACACAATCTGCCTAAAGCCGTCAAAGACTTTATCAGTACGCATCATGGACGGGGGAAAACAAAATATTTCTATATCTCGTGGAAAAACGAACATCCGGACGAGGAGCCGAACGAAGAATTATTCACTTATCCCGGTCCGAACCCGTTTACTAAAGAACAGGCCATCCTGATGATGGCGGATGCCGTAGAAGCAGCTTCACGCAGTCTGCCGGAATATACGGAAGAAAGTATAAGTAACCTGGTCGACAAGATTATTGACTCCCAGGTTACAGAGGGCTACTTCAAGGAATGCCCTATTACTTTCAAAGATATTGCCACAATAAAAACTGTATTCAAAGAAAAACTAAAGATTGCTTATCATACCCGGATCAGTTATCCTGAGTTAAAGAAATAAGCAGGCCGGAACAGGCATCTTCCAAAATATCCAGCACATACACGAAACCTTCGGCCCCACCATAATAGGGGTCGGGGACATGATCTGCGGGGATACGGTTGCAATATTCCGTCATGCGGTGAATCTTCTTCCATTCTTCGGGAGAGGGAGCTTTATCTTTCAGGTCCTCAATATTACGGTCATCCATACCGATAATCAGATCAAAATTATAAAAGTCCTCTGTCCGTACCGGGCGTGAACGATGCACCAGTTGATACCCCCGACGGGCAGCGTGGGCACGCATCCGGCTGTCCGGCAACTCTCCCTGATGGTAAGACAGGATTCCGGCGGAGTCTATCACAAACTCTTTCTCCAGTCCCGCCTCCTCTATTAAATGAAGCATTACACCCTCTGCCGTAGAACTACGGCAGATATTTCCCAAGCAAACAAATAATATTTTCTTCATAATAAACTTTTAATACTTGACAATATGCCACAAGGAAACCTTGCTCCGGTGTTACGCCGGTTAGAATGAGTTCAAAATCTGATTCGCCCGGTTCACGGTGACAGCTGCCGGGATCTCCGGCATATCCCCCAAGTTGAACGGAGCCAGCATTTTCTCAATCTTCTTCAGTCCGGCTTTATTTCCGTTCTTCTCAAATTCCTGACGAAGAATATTTATTTTCTCATGTGCCTGTACTCCTTCGATCAAACGTTCGAAACGGATACAGCTACGTGCTCCGGGGTATACCAGATAAGTATCTCCGGCTGCCCAGGTACGGAAACGGGAATCGAGCAACGGCTCCAACGGCCAACTGTTGTACGCCCAACGCAGATAACCGTCCAGATGCTTCTTTGAAGAATAGAAACTCATCCAGGCAGCTTCGGCCGGGTCGGAGAAAGTAAACGTATTGGGGTGTGCTTCCGTGCAGCAAGTATAATAGGTAGTGCGCTTATTCTCGGCTTTACGGCGGAGACGTACATCTTCGGGATAGTTCTGACCGATCACAATGCAATAATCATACAAATCCGGCTCAATTTCCGCATGATAATTTCCTGCCAGTGAAACTTTAAAATCCGGATCAGCCTTACGAATCACTTTCAGAGTCTTCTGCATTACGTCCATTGGGCGCTCATCCATAGCAATCGTACAAATATCAAACCAGCCTTTTTCTTTGAGATGTTTTGCAAAAGAAGCAAGCATTGCCACCCACATTTCTTCATAAGCCTGTTCGCCCGGTGCGGTCTTCACAAATTTCAACGAGTTCGTAGCCTGGTCGTAATACTGGAAAGACAGTTTCCAGGGAACCATTGAATAACAGTTTATCTGCTTGTCAATGCCGACACTCATCATAAATTCCACCCAACGGTCAAAAATGGTATAGTCAAACGTCCACGTACCGTCTGCACGTTTTATCCAAGTCACCATTGTGTCGAAATAATCTTCCGTCTGCCCATTCCAGGGTTTATGAGTCAAAGTAGCCGTAATAATCTTCTGCCCGGCATTTGCCAGCATTTTCATCAGAGGGCGCATAGCGTCCAGATGCTCCTGGCTCCATAAAGGCACCTGATAATAACGGGCTACGGCATACGGGCTTTGCCACAAATCCAGATGAAAAGCCCATTCCGAGGGTTGGGGAAGTACGCGGGAAGAAACCGTAATCTCAAGATTGAGGCGCTGTAACAGATTCGAGCCATCGTTAACCAATAACTGTCCTTTATAAGTTCCGGGAACCGCAGACTGGGGAATCCAGCATTGTACCCAGATAGGCTGAACAGTACGAGCAGGCAAAGCCATCGTTTTCAGTTCCGAGTCAATCGGATCGGCTACCAATAGAGAGTCAAAGTCCACCGACTTCCGATAGCCGCACGCACCTCTTCCGTCTTTGTTCAGTTCGTCCGTCATGACGTAGCGGACAAAGCCGGCTGTCAACGCATCTCCCGAAAGAGAGTTCCCCTTCTTATCCTTAAAATCGGTAAAGCTGAAATTCAAGTCCTTCAGCTCCGTGCCTGTCCACACGACCGCTTGGGCATTCACACGTTCGCCGCGCCAGCCTTTCAGAGAGGTGTTCGTGGTTTTCTTCAAAGCCGGAAGCTGATGTTTCGCGTAGCGGACATCAATCGTTCCCCACGACACTTGCGGTGCCGTGACTGCCGCCCATTCTTTTTCGGAAGGTGCCGCAGGGTCGGGCAATTCCTGATAAGCCTGTAAAGGGAACTTCGGTTGTCCTGTCGGAACGCCGCACTGGGTTACTCCTTGCTGGGCAAACACAGAACCCATGCTAAGGAAACAAGTCAGAGAAAAAATTGTAAATCGTTTCATGGTTAGTTAATTAAATTAATACAAGGTTTATTAATAAGGGGGAATAATTTCTTTTATCACATAGGGTCTACATCATAGTAGACTATCAGGGACTTATAACGCTCATCCTCTATCATCTCCCGTTGAATGCGCAAAAGCAGTTCCCGGGCACGCCCCATTGGGGCATTCTGTTCTATCTTCACAACGATCTTTTTGATGAACAGTGTCTGGATACGGGCAACAGGAGGTTTATCCGGTCCCAGCACCCGGTTGCCGAATACTGCCCTCAACTTGCCGGCCATTACCGCCGCCATTTGATCCAGCAACGACTCATTATGATTTTTCAGATAAACATATACCAGGCGATAATAAGGAGGATAGTGGAACATCTGACGTTCCGCCAGTTGCCCGCCTACCATATCTTCATAGTCATTGGCAATCACCTGATGAATAATAGGGTGGTCGATACTCTTGGTCTGGAGTATCACACGTCCGCGTTTATTCTTACGCCCGGCGCGTCCCGCTACTTGTGCCATTAGCTGGAAGGCACGTTCGTAAGAACGGAAATCGGGATAATTCAACATCGTATCGGCATTCAGTATTCCGACGATACTTACATGGTCGAAGTCCAAACCCTTCGACACCATTTGCGTACCGATCAGAATATCGGTCTTTCCCTGTTCAAAGTCTGCAATAATCTTTTCGTAAGCAGAGCGGGTGCGGGTGGTATCCAAATCCATACGCGCCACGGCTGCTTCGGGGAAAAGGATTTTGATGTCGTCCTCAATCTTTTCCGTACCAAAGCCGCGGTTCACCAGTTCCGTACCTTCGCAAGCGGGACAGGCCTTCGGAAGTTGATAGGTATAGCCGCAATAGTGGCAGGTCAGTTGATTGATTCCTTTGTGGTAAGTCAGGCTCACATCACAGTTTTTGCACTTCGGCACCCAGCCGCAAGTACGGCATTCTATCATGGGAGCGAAGCCGCGACGGTTCTGGAAAAGAATCACCTGTTCCTTCTGTTCCAGGGCTTCTTTCATATATTGTACCAGCAAAGGCGAGAACTGTCCGACCATTCGTTTCTTACGGTGCAGTTCCTTGATATCTACCGGGATAATCTCCGGCAACTGAATCTCTTTATAGCGTTCTTTCAGTTGGACAAAGCCGTATTTTCCGTCCGTCGCGTTCTGCCACGTCTCGATAGAAGGAGTAGCCGTTCCCAACAGTGTTTTAGCTCCATACATGGCAGCCAGTACAATAGCTGCGCTACGTGCATGATAACGGGGAGCAGGGTCTTGCTGCTTATAAGTATTCTCGTGTTCCTCGTCCACAATCACCAGTCCCAGGTTCCGGAAAGGGAGGAAAACGGAAGAACGGACTCCCAAAATAATATCATAGCCATTTTCTCCCAACTGTTTCCGCCATATCTCCACCCGTTCGGCGTCGGGAAACTTAGAGTGATAAATGCCCAGCCGAGAGCCGAAAACCCGTTGCAGACGTTCTGTAATCTGGGTAGTCAGGGCAATCTCAGGCAACAAATACAATACTTGCTTTCCCTGACGAATAGTTTCTTCTATCAGATGAATATATACTTCCGTCTTACCACTGGACGTCACCCCATGAAGCAGGCAGACATTCTTTTCCCGGAAGGACTGTACGATTTCATCGTGTGCCCGTTGCTGAAACTCATTCAACGTATTCAGTTCGACGACCTCCTTCACCTGCTGGTTCAACCGGCCGATCTCATGATGATAAATCTCAAATATCTTTTTCTCTACCAGACCGTTCAGAATGGAAGGCGACACATTGGCGCGTTGCAACAGTTCTTTCTTGGAGACTTCTTTCGGGACTTCATTTCCCAGAATCCCCGAACATTCCACATATTTCATCAACAATGCCAACTGCTTCGGGGCACGCGACAGGATATCAAACAGTATATGCAGCCGTTTTTCATCCGCCGAACCCGCAAGCCGCACCCGCGCCTCCGTCTTGGGTTTATAAGTACGCCTCAACTCCTCCTTTACAAAAATCGCTTCTTTATCGAGCAGCGACTTGATGACAGTCAGAATATTTTTTATCCCGCTCTCCTTCTCCAGCTTAGTGACACACTGCTGTGCATCCACGGCAAGCAAATCCAGAATGCGCTGTTCACGTTCCGGCAATGGTGCATCCGCTTCAAAATCGGGATTATACTCTACAATCGTTTCGCTTTCGAGTTTCAATCCCGAAGGCAGCGCCGCCTTATAAACATCCCCTTGCGTACAGAGATAATAATCGGCTATCCACTCCCAAAATTTGAATTGAACAGGCAATAATATAGGAGAAGCATCCAGCAATGCAGATATGTCCTTCACCTCATACTCCGTCGGAGCACAATAATGAACATTAAGAACGATAGCCGTATAGAACTTCTTCCGTCCGAAAGGAACTACCACGCGGCAACCGATCTTCACTTCTTCCGCACACTCGTCCGGCAAAGAGTAAGTAAAGCTCTTTGGAAGCGGAAGCGGTAATATGACATCTACATACTTTTTCATTGCAGGCACAAAGATATAAAAAAAGAGGCTTCCGACAGTCGAAAGCCTCTTGTTCTACTATGTTAAAGTAAATTATCCGCTAAAAAATATAAGCAACAGATACCTGCCAAGTCTTGGTTTTATAGGAACCGCCGCCGTCAATATCAGCAGTGTCGCCCAATGGGATATTATAATTAGCTCCCACCTGCAAATGGTTCAGCAACTTCAGGCCGGCACCTACATTGATACCTACTTCCGCCTTCTTCTTGTCGATTCCGGTTTTCTTTTCAAAGTCGAAATAAAAATCAGGACCGGCAGCCAGATAAATACCGGCCAGGCTACCCAAGCCGATGTTATACTTCAAGTTAACCGGGATGTCAATACCGTTCTGCTTCACAGTAACATCCGCGTCGGCATCAGAAACCTTGATACCTCTTTGGGCAAAAAGCAACGCAGCATCTACCCCCAACCCTACGATTGGAATATTAAACTCAGCCATTGGGCCAATAAAGAAGCCGGTAAAATTATCCTTCTTAAAGTTTTCTTTCACATTAGAGAAGCTCGCTTTTGACAAGTTCAAACCTCCCTTTACACCAAAATGTATTTGAGCCTGAGCAGGCATTGCCATACCAATACATACAGCAATCAATAAAGCACCAAAAATCTTTTTCATAAATTTACGTGTTTATAATTCGGGACAAAGATATATAATTAGAATAAATAAACACAATTTATCGGTTTTTTGTTCGCTCAAAGTCGCTATTGTTCATCCACTCCTATTCCCGCGCCTTCTCTGATAGTTTAATTTCATTTCCGAATTCTCATACAGAATCTTTTGAACCAACAGGCACGACAGGCGGTTTGCGCCAATTTAGGAAGATAATGATAACAACAGACATCCACGCCATGCATTTATATATAACACATCTCTAACTGATATGTTGATATACAGCCATTCACGTGGAGTATAATCGTTCCAGTTTATCGATATACATCTGTGTAGCCCCCAGTCTGTTCCGTTCTACAAAATCCTGAATGCTTCTGTCGTCTATAAAGTCAACATCGGGTCTTTGGTAGTCTACTATGATTTCTCTCATTTCTATCAGAACTCAGAGGTATTCTGCCTCAAATCCATATTTCACAGCTGCTTCTTCTATGCTAATCCATTGTGCCATAGCGTTTGTTCTTTTAT
>NZ_MNQN01000022.1:0-16744 GCF_001915455.1 Bacteroides sp. 43_46
AGCTTCAAACAACAAGTGGTTACCCTGATCCGAGTAATTGCCAAGAATATGCAGTGCATGCCGGTGATAATTAATCAGAAATTCAGTCAAGAACTCCGGAGTGAAAGCCTTTGAAGAAACGAACAACAGGAATTGCAGCGTTTGATCCTGCAAACGGTTGCTCACCTCCAGAGGACGCCATGCAAAGCGTACATTTTCCGCATTTCCCTTTACCTCGCCTGCGCTGACCAGTTCGTATTCTTCTTTCTCTACCGCTGTCAAAGGATTCTTTTTAATCCAATCCATATATTGGTATGCCCATTCTTTAGCATATTTCTCGTCTCCAGAGATTCGATATGCCTTACCCATTGGGGTGAACCATTTGTGGCGGTGCAATTGCCAGCGCAACTCATTGTCTTGTACCGGCCAATATTGCCAGTTGATATCTTTGCCGTAATTATAAGAAGGCTGATATCCTTTGTGCACAAAAAACGTATGTTCCAAGGCATCATCCGCCCATTTCTGTTCTTCCTTGGAGATCTTGATATTCTGCATATCGATATCGGGATGTCCTATGCCGGTACGTTGGCGGTAATAGTCCAATAAGGCTTTGGCAGCCTCATCCCATTGTTGTCGGTCACATGCAGCTTTCACTCTCTCCAATCCCGGATAATCCAGATTCAGTAAGTCGAAAGCTTCCTTCCGCAACTGCTGTGCTTCCGCACATAACACAACCAGCAGAAAAGTAAAGCTAAGAATATACTTTGTTATCTTCATGGTATATTAATTTTGTTTATAGCGATTTATAATCAATTCCTTTTACTTGCATATATCGGGTTAAAGCCTCCAGATAGTAATAATCGGCATAATTGATAGGTGTATCAATTTCAGAACCATTAGGCAATGAACCTGTAGAGTGCATCAGAATAAATCCCTGGTTGGTGCCGACTTTTGCCAAGTAAGCATCGGAAGAGAGAGACTTGAGCAGTTTCTCGGCGTAATCAAAATAGACTTGTCCGTCCTCTACAAGAGTACTGAGCTCTATCAGGGCAGAAGCTGTGATAGAGGCGGCAGATGCATCACGAGGCGTCTCCGGTGTGTTCGGGGCATCGTAGTCCCACAAAGGAATCGCATCGTCAGTCTTTACACGTTCCATGATTAATGCCGCGATATTTTGGGCTTGCTGTAAGAAGGCTGCATCTTTCGACTCACGATAACAGGATGTATATCCATATACTCCCCAAGCTTGTCCGCGCGCCCATGAGGAATCATCATTTTTCCCCTGATGCGTACATTTCATTTCTACGCTGCCATCGCTATTGTAGCTTACTACATGGTAGGACGAATGATCGTTTCTAAAGTGGTTTTTCATTGTTGTCTCAGCATGTCTCAATGCGACTTCTTTATACTTGGAATCATTCGTAAGATGATTGACGTAAAACAATAAGTCCAGATTCATCATATTATCAATAATCACAGGGAAATTCCACTTCCCAAAATCCCAGGAACGGATACAGCCTATGTTCGAGTCGAAACGACCGCACAAATTATCAGCAGTCTGTACCAATATCTGACGGATAGTGTCGGCAGGAGACAGACGGTGCGCATTACCATAACTGCAATTCACCATGAATCCGATATCGTGTGTACCTTTATAATCTTTCAACGGATATAGGTAATTCGTAAATTTCACCGCATCTTTTTTCAAGTCTTCTATACCAGTCAACTGATATGCGTACCACAAGTTTCCGGGGAAAAAACCGCTTGTCCAATCATAGATGGAACTGCAATATCTACGGCTTCCCAAGGCATCTTTCACAGGTTTCATCCGCAAGGAGTCTTTAAAAGTTACAGGCTCTCTTTGTAACTGGCTACAGAGAAAATCCATATTGTATCCCGTCCAGATGGAACGGGGCAACAAGACTGAATCCCCTACATCCGCCACTGTTTCTTCCAGTTGTTGCACAGAAGTGTCTATCGCGTTTTTCAACCAGCCGTAATCTTCCTTTGGTTGACTGGGTGAACAGCCAGAGAATCCCTGCAATGTAGCAACTGCGTAACAAAATAATAAAAATTTCTTCATAAATATATGCATATTCTATAGGTTATATCTGCTCAAATTATCATCCTTACATACAAGGATGGAGAAACAGTAAGATGTTTATACTTTCTCCATCCATTGTCAGTTCATACCCAGAAAATGAAATTACTCAAATCCCGGATTGTTTTCTCCATTCAAAGCCGCGTTCGATTGGATTTCGGCCAATGGAATGGGGTAAAGTTCATGCTTGCCTGTGGTAAAATTGTGGCCTGCTACGTAATTGGACTTAGCCCATTTCACCGGATTCCAATCTTTACGTGCAGCATCCGTTATATATTCATCTGGTCCCGGAATCCATGATTCCATATAGTTCTGAGCAGCTTTTAAAGATGCTTCCAGAATACCCCAGCGCAATAGATCATATTTACGTTGACCCTCGTAGCAAAGTTCAAAAGCACGTTCCCAATACAATGCTGTACGGAATCTGCCGGCATCATCACCATCCGGAATAAATGGCAAATCATACAATTTCGGAGCCTTCAACAAGCTTGAATAATTGGCTGTACTTATAGGAGTAGCACCGGCACGTACACGGACGTCATTCAATAATTTCCATGCTTCGGTTGTGTTGCCGATTTCGTTATAAGCTTCAGCTGCCATCAGAACAGCATCAGCATAACGCAACGGAGCATAATTGACGCCTGTATTGTTGGGATCCACAAAACCCGGAGCCATCCATTCTCTGCGCCATTTGCCCGGATATCTGTTCAGATTTTTGTTGATATCGGCAGAAGTATGCGATTTTTCCTGAGTTTCTTTATTTTTATTCCACTTGATAGCATAGTCCACGAAATTCACGTCACGACGTATATCCTTTATGCTTCCATCCTCATTTGACTCATAGAAAGACTTCCAATATGGTAATACCACAAAGAAAGCATTGGCACGTCCCATATAACTGCTTGTGCCGGGATAACTTCCCGGAGCATCTACAAGTGGCCCGTTGTAAGTTGCCCACACACCGGCATTGTCCTTCAAACCTTGGTTGGGTTCGAAAGCGATCTCCCAAAGAGATTCCTGATTGTCCAATGTCAGCTGAGAATAGTTCTTAAACAGTTGCTCATAACCACCTGCATAAAAACCATGGTAGCCTTCAGCCTTCAGAGCTTCCCATTCTTTAATCACCGCTTCAAAATATCCCTTTCGGGTAGTATCATCCGGACGGGTCAATTGACGCGATGAACAGTTCAGGCTATAGCCAGCGCGTTGCAAATAGACACGCATCAGTAAAGTATGGGCAGCACCGCTACAAGGTATTTCAGAAGAAGCCACTTCACGACCAGATTTCAAATATGTTTTTGCATAATTCAAATCTTCGATGATTTGGTCATAAATCAGCTCACGGTCGGTACGAGGTTTGGATGTATTAGCAAAACCATTCGTATATTCCGTGCTGAACGGTACATCACCAAAGAATTTCACTAGGTCAAAAGCTATGTAGGCACGGAGGAATCGAGCTTGCCCGTCAATTTCCTGCAGGTTTTTGTTTTCTGCAAAACCTGACATAGCCTCGATGCTGGCAATAGCCACATTGGCACGATCGAGAGCTTGGTAAGCACATCTCCATACACTAGCAATCCAAGTATTAGAAGCATTGTACAGATAGTGGGATATGTCACGGCGAGTTCCGTCCGAACCGGTTCCACGTACCATGAACATGTCGTCCGACCCAAAGAACGGCATGATATTTTGTCCATAATAGTCTGTAGTTTCAAGACAGTCATAGATTCCGACTACAGCCATCTGGGCTTTTCCTTCTGTCACGAAATAAGTATCTTTCTCGTAGAATGAGCTGGGCTTTTCAGTCAGGTCACAAGAAGTAACCCCTACAAGCATCATTGCGCCAAGCGCATATATCATTTTGTTTTTCATCTTATTATTCCCTTTTTAATTCTAATTAAAATGCTACGTTCACACCAAATACGAAAGAGCGGCTTCTGGGGTAAGCACCGAAATCGACACCGGGAGTTAACGCGCTACTCATGGTAGATACTTCCGGATCGAAACCGGTATAAGGAGTCCATGTAAACAAATTATTGCCCGTTGCATACAGACGCAATTTGGTCAGACCAATTTTATTTATCACTTTCTTGGGGAAGGTATACCCTAAAGTGATATTACTCAATTTCAAATAAGAAGCATCTTCAATGGCCCAAGAATGAATGTAGGTGTTGTTGGATCCGTTATCACCGAAATGAGCTACTGTTTTTCCCTGGTTCACTGCTGCCAGTTCTTCCGGATTCGTAATCAGTTCACCATTGGCATTAATAGTCACCCAACGATGAGCATCATCAGCTACCGACAGAACGTTTTTATTAGTAAGGGCAGTCTTGGTATTGGTCAACTTAGTAGCATTCAGTACTTCCGCACCATAGCTGTAAGTAAAGAAGATGCTCAAGTCAAAATCCTTCCAACTGAAAGTATTGTTGATACCGCCATAGAAATCAGGCAAGGCATTACCAATAATGGTCTTATCACTTTCAGTAATTTGGTTGTCTTCACTACCGTCCACGTTCTTAAATTTCCAGTAACCTGGCTGGATATTCTTCTTGTCGCCATGATAAGGTACACCGTCCTTCAATGTATAAGTTTTGGTTGTAGCATCGTAATTGAAGTCTTCCACCTGATACAATCCGTCAGTCACATAACCGTAGAATTGTCCCAATGGTTGATTTACTCCAATCTGATGGGATGCCCCCGCACCACTATAACCAAAGTTGGCCAGATACAACTGTACATCTTCACCTGTCAGTTTCTTAACCTTGTTCTTGTTGTGGGAGAAAGTAACCGAAGTGTTCCAAGTAAAATCTTTGGATACGATGTTTGCCGTATTGATAGTCAAATCCACACCCGAATTTTGAGTTTCGCCTGCGTTGATAACCATACTAGTATAACCGGAAGAGTTAGGCAGTTTGGCATTCAGCAGCAAGTTGCTACTGCGATTGATGTAGAATTCCGGCGAGAATGTGATACGCTGGTTCAAGAAACCAAAATCTATTCCTACGTTGAATGTCTTATTTGCCTCCCATTTCAAATCGGGATTAGGCACCTGACGAGAAGCATAGCCTGCTTGTGCACCGTTGCCATTGGCAGCAGTAACAGAATTCATAAGAGCAAGACTTTGATAACTACCAATACGATTGTTACCCGCAAGTCCATAACCGATGCGGAATTTTAAGTCGGAGAAGATTCCCAGATCCTTGATAAATTCTTCTTCGCTTAAACGCCATGCAGCCGAGAAAGCCGGGAAATATCCCCACTTGTTGTTCTTACCGAACTTGGAAGAACCGTCAGCACGGACTGAAGCAGTAAAAAGATATTTATCCATCAGGTTGTAGTTTATACGTCCAAAGAAGGAAAGCAATTTATCATCGTAGTTTTCACTGGAAGTGGGAACACCTGGAACACCCAGTGAGAGGTCTCCCAAACCTATTTCATCATTCGGAAACTGACTGGCACTTGCAGAAAAGCTGCGTGACCATCTTTCCACATATTCATGTCCGGCAATGACTGTAAAGTCATGAATTTTGTTTTTCCAAGAATAGGTCAAAACATTGGAAGTCTGAAAACTGCTATTTTCCAAATTAGTAATTGAACCTTGAATACTGGAACGCTTACCTGTAATAGACTCATCACCATAGAATACATCATTACGGCGAGTCTGATAGCGCATACCTACCGTACTACGGAAAGATAGTCCTTTCAGCAGCTTAATGGTAGCGCCACCATTGGCCTGGAAAGTACGCCATTCCCTATCGTTGAGCTCTTCTGCTGCCGAAATCAGCGGATTCTGCATAACGTTGCCATTATCATCTGCCAACAGAGGATCTTCGCCGTATAATAAATCTTCATCTACCCCCATAATACCTACTGTAGGACGATACTGCAAGATGTGCTGCATCTTGTTGAAGCGGTCACCACCTTCTGATGTACCCATGCCTTCCACACGCATCTGGTCGTAACTGATACGTGAATTTACCGTTAACCATTTGTTTATCTCATGATTCATGTTGAATGAGATGTTATGCTTTTTACTACCGCTGTATACCATAGCACCTTCTTCGTTGTAGTATGAGTAAGCCAGACTGTAATTCATCTTCTCCGTCTTTCCGGATACACCTACACGATAGTTTTGAGTAATAGCATTACGACCCAAGGTTTCATCTTGCCAGTCGATACCCTTGCGACCATTATATATGGAAGCGAGATCGCTGAACTTACCGTATCTCTCTTCCCATTTGGTCATACCATCCGCACCGGAATCTCCTGTACCCATTCTCCACAATGTACGTTCGTAATCCAATCTGGCAAATTCACCGGCATTAAGTACATCCAATTTGTTTGCAATCTTTTTGACACCGACATAACTGTCAAAAGTCACTGTAGCCTTGCCACCTGATTTACTACCATTCTTCGTAGTGATTACAACTACACCATTGGCACCACGAGCACCATAGATGGCAGTGGCCGAAGCATCCTTCAACACGTCAATGGTTTCAATTTCAGCGGGGTCGAGGGTAGACATACCGTCTTCACTGGGAAAGCCGTCGATAATGTAAAGAGGTTCGTTACTTTGTGTGATAGAGATACCTCCACGCACACGTACGGAAATGGAAGCACCCGGAGTACCTTCACTCTGCTGCACCATCACACCTGCCATGCGTCCGGTCAAGGCTTGTGTAACATCACTTACTGGCACTTTAGAAAGTTCTTTGCTGCTAACGGAGGTTACCGACCCGGTCAAATCTCTACGAGGAACGGCAGCATAACCAATTACCACAACGTCTTCCAGTAATACGGCATCAGCCTGTAGAGTCACATTGATTACACTTCGGTTATTGACTTTCACTTCTTGCGGAGTCATACCTACATACGAGAAAACCAATACATCTTTGGATGCATCATTCACTTTCAGAGTATAGTTACCATTTACGTCGGTAACTGTTCCAACACCGGCAACACCTTTAATGGTTACACTACCTCCAATCACTTCATATCCTTCACTATCAATCACCTTACCAGTTACTGTCAAACTTTGTGCGTATGCAGCCAAACTGACAAAAGCGAGGATAAACATTAAAAACAATTCTTTCAATTTGTACATAATAAATAATCTAAGGTTTAACTTTAGAATTTTTCTGATGACAAACATACGACAAGCACTAAAAAAAGTGCAAAAGTATTGTTTTTGTTACTTTTACTTTTACACTTTTTCCATACCAATATTGTTCACTACACACTATTTTTGTGCAAAAACAACTTCACAGATTACCACAAAAGGAAAATCATCCGATTAAGCAATAGCTTTATCTGCTTGGATTGCACGAAAAACAAATTGTACAAAACATCTTTTCAAGGCTTATTTCAAGAAATCAGCTCGTATCGGAGCAAAACAGTCAATCAAAACTCCAGGCTCCAGACAAACGCAGCCATGCAAAATATCCGGTTCAATATAAATACCGTCTCCCGCTTCCACAATCTTCTTTTCATCACCCACTGTAAACTCAAATTTACCACTTACCACATAAGTCGTTTGCGTGTGGTAATGCGTGTGAGGAGTTCCTATAGCCCCTTTCTCAAATTTGACTTTAACCAACATTACTTGCCCATCATAGCCCATAATCTGTCTGGCCACACCTTCACCTGCCGGCTCCCACGCTTTTTCTTTCTCTATAATAAAAGTATTGCTTCTTGTTTTCTTAATAGGACTATCAGGCACTCTATTATTGGCATTCAAACCCGTTACCGCAAAAAGAACTACTCCAATCATACATACACATCTTTTCCATGTTTTCTTTTTCATAATTAGTAAACTTTAGTTGATTAAATATATTATTCTGATATTGTTTCAAATTTATAAATAGTGACCTGCCGATATATTTCTCCCGGCAACAAACTTGTAGCAGGAAATTGAGGATTATTGGGAGCATCGGGGAAATGCTGCATTTCAAGACAAAATCCATAATATCTGCCATATTTCTTTTCACCATGACCAATAAGATAATCCATATTTGAATTTGGAATATAAAATTGCATTCCCGGTTCAGTAGTGTATGCTTTCAACACTCTACCGGATATAGGTTCCACTACGATAGCTGCCAACTCTAACGAACCTGGGTATTTATCCAGTCTATAATTCACATCATATCCTTTTCCCTTTTTCTGTACTCTTTTTTCCACCGATTGTGGAGAAGTATAATCATATACAGTACCCACCACAGGCATTAACTCTCCGGTAGGGATACCCATGGAATCTGTAGGAGTTATGGAATCCGCATAAATCCTATAAATATGATTCAACACGTTTCTGGTGCAACCTGTTAGATTAAAATAACTATGATTTGTAAAATTAACTACCGTAGGCTTATCCGTAGTAGCTGTATATTCCAGAACAATCTCATTATGATTAGTCAGTTTGTAAGCCATTGAAAGTTCCAGATTACCGGGAAATCCTTCTTCCAGATGAATACTGCTATATTTAAAAACCACAATAGCTGTATCTTTTACAACATAAAATGTATCCGTTTTAAAGATCCGATGACTAAAGCCGTTTGTTCCACCATGGATAGAATGCCCATTATTATTCTTTTCCAGGTGATAAGTCTGCCCATTCAAACAGAATTCCGCATTTTTAATTCTATTGGCAAATCTTCCTACCGTAGCTCCCAATTTTGGATGTCTTCCCAGATAACATTCCAGACTGTCAAATCCCAAAACCACGTGTTCAAAACGCCCTTGTCTGTCAGGAACAAAGACGTCCGTCAGCGAAGCGGCATAATTCGTCACTTGAACAGACATTCCGTTCGCATTTACCAATGTAAACATTTCTACAGTATCCCTTCCGCTAAGGATGCTACTGTTCTTAAATACAGATAGCTGGCATAAAGAGGTTTGCCCACACGAAACTGATAAACATGAGATAATTATTAACGCCCCAATTACACATGCCTTCATAACCAAGTAACTAATATCATTTCTTTCCATATTCTGTAGGCAAACAACCGATATACTTCTTGAAACGTGCCGCAAAATAAGAAGGAGTGTTATAGCCCACCATAAAACTGATTTCTGAAACGGTATACTTTCCTTCTTTCAATAACTGACATGCTCGGTTAAACCGTATCTTATGTATAAAATCAATAGCAGATTTTCCCGTTATCGCCTTTAATTTCAAATGAAGATTCGAACGGCTCATATTCATCTCACGCGCGAACTGTTCTGTAGAAAATTCCACATTATCCATATTTTTCTCAACAACAGCAATAGCCTTCCGCAACAGTTCCTCATCCATCGTATTGTTCGTAAGCTTTTCCGGTTTTATTTCCGTCATATTGGAATATCGCTCGAATATACGATAACGTGTACGCAGCATATTCAGAATCTTGGTTCTCAACACTTCCATAGAGAACGGTTTGGCAATGTAATCATCGGCTCCTACCTGTAAACCTTCCAACTGATACTTGATATCTACTTTGGCAGACAACATATAAACCGGAATATGGCAAGTACGTAGATTCTGTTTCACTAACTTGCATAACCTAACGCCATCCATTATAGGCATCATGACATCTGTTATAATCAAATCTACATCCTTGTCTTTCAGAATATCCAGCGCTTTTTGCCCATTCTCCGTTTCCAACATATCAAACAGCGCAGACAGACCGTTCACCAAGTACCGTCTCAGTTCCCTATTGTCCTCTACGACCAAGATAGTACCACGTTTACCGTTTACTTCATCCGTACTATCCTCTTCCCCGAACTTTTCGTCATCACCGATATAAATGTCATTTGCATTGGTGGAATATACACGTTGTTCTCCTTCATTCCCACTTCCTCCAAGCAACTCTTCTTGCGTATATACGGATTCATCCTGCGGCAGATAAATCGTAAAAGTAGAACCTTTACCAACTTCACTCTGTAGAATAATCCGCCCATGATGTAATTCCACCAGACGTTGAACCAATGAGAGCCCGATACCACTCCCTTCACGTCCATTTTCCACCTGATAAAAACGTTCAAAAATCTTTTCCTGCTTCTCCAATGGGATGCCAATGCCTGTATCTATCACTTGCAAGACAAGATTGTCACCTTCTATGTAAAGTTTCACAGTGATACTTTCGCCGACTTCGGTATATTTAAAGGCATTCGAAAGCAGATTATTTGCAATTAAATCCAGATAGTTCTCATCGAAAAGAACATTTTTATCTTGCAACTCTGTATAGAAGTTATAGTCTATATCCTTCCTTTTAGACAAACTTTCATAATTCATAAAACAGTTCAATATCCGCTTATAAGCATTGGAATACACAGCCCTGAGTTCAAATATCCCTAACTCAGCACGCCGGAAATCCATTAACTGATTAACCAAATGCAAGAGACGGTTGGTATTCCGCTGCACATAAAGCAACCGTTCATGCTCCCAATGCCCACTGATACGATCAAGTAATTCCTGCAAGGGCGCAACAATCAAAGTCAACGGAGTCCGTAACTCGTGCGAGATATTAACATAAAAACGGATTTTCATCTGGCTTATCTCTTCCCGCTTTTCTTTATCAAGCCGTTCCATTCGTATTTCAGCCTGCATACTCTTGCGTAGCCAGAAGAAGCGTACGATACCGAACACCAACAAAGCAAACGACAAAGCAAACAAGGAAAGCGCCCACCAAGTAGAATACCAAACCGGCAATATATGTATATGAAGTATGGCGGGTTCCTCATTCCATTTACCATCATTGTTTGCTGCTTTTATACAAAAAGTGTAATCCCCTGCCGGTAAATTGGAGTAAGAAACAAGGCTGATATCATTCTGCTTATACCATACATTATCATATCCCTCCAGTTTGTAGGTAAATGTATTATGTTTACCCGCTATATAATTGGAAACGACAAAAGAAATGGCGAATGAATTCTGAGATGAAGATAAAGTTATACGATTCACGTATGTAATACTTTCCTTTAAGATTCCGGTTTCATCATCCGGTAATACCTCCTTATTATGAACAAATAATTTATTGATTACAGGTTTGGGAGCATAAGGATTATCAATCAACGTTTCAGGACGGAATGAAGTAATGCCGTTGACTCCACCAAACAACATGTAGCCATTGTCTTTTCGACAATAAGCCCCAGCATTAAACTGGTTGCCTTGTAATCCGTCCATAATCGTGAAATTACGAAACTTCCCACTCTCCGGATTCAGGCAACTCAACCCTTGATTCGTACTTATCCATAAACGCCCGTAAGCATCTTCCAGAATTCCATAAATAACATTACTCGGCAGACCGTTTTCTGTGGTATATTGCAGGAACTGCTTATCACTCTCTTTCAAAGCAAACAATCCGTTACGTGTTCCAATCCACAGATATCCGGAAGATGTTTCATAAAAACAATTCACAAACGCTTGCTTCAACACAGAAGCTATCTGAAAATCCGTATTAGGGAGCAAAGAGGTACCTACCTGGTTAAAAACAGAAATTCCCATTTCTCCCCCAGCCCATATACGTTTCTTTGAGTCACAAAACAACAAGCGATTGTATTGCTGCAATTTGTGCCCGTCCTCATCTACATCAACAATCGTAAAGTTGCGTTTATCTATATCAAAATGCAATAAATATTCCAGCGATGCCACCCAAAGCCCCCCATACCCGTCTGAAATGATAGAATAGATATTATTGCTCGGCAAATTGCTATTGTGACGATTATAATATTCTATGTAACCGGATTTACGATGCAAAACCATCATTCCTCCGGCATGTGCCCCCACATATATTCTATCTTGTACCTCATCTACATACACCGTCTTGATATCCTTGAAAGGTACATCCAGATTGCCCGAATTGAATAGATAATTCTTATATAGCTGAGAGGCATTATCATAGTAATTCAAACCGCCATCGCTCGTGCCAATCCACAAATTATGCTTGTTATCCTCAACAATGCAACTGACCACATTATTACTGAGTGAGTTCAAGAACGGGACATGTTTGATACGCTGGAAACGGTTACACAAAGGATGATAATAATTCAGCCCTCCCCAGTAAGTACCCAGCCACATGCCACCCTGCGAATCTCTGAAAATACTCCGGACCGAATTCTGCGATAAACTTCCTTCCTGAATCTCAGAGCTTTTAATGGACGAGAAACAGTCTGATCCCTCCTTGTAGATATTCAATCCACCATAGGTTCCCACCCATAGGCGATTCTCTGTATCCAGTGCTAAAGAACGCACATAGTTTGAGTTCAATCCTGATTTCCCATCTTCATAACGATAATTCTTCAGCTCCTTTGTCTTCATGTCGTACAGATAAAGTCCATCTCCCTCCGTAGCCAGCCATATTCTATTAAACATCTGGCACAGAATGGCATGAACCCGGATGCCGGCAGGCATATCCACCAGTTTCTCCAAAATACCGTTTGACAAAGTATAAATATATACACCTTCCTCAGTACCTATATAGATACAATCATCCTGACGTACCAAAGCTGCCGGCTGCAATCCATGCAAAGAAGAGGATAATGTATCCGAAAGGAAACACTCTTTCTTTACATCAAAAAGCAGAATGCCTTCGGCAGTACCCAACATCAACCAATCTTTTTTTATCGGGATAATACTGGTCACAGCTACGTTCAAGCCATTTCTCTTATAATAATAATTGGAAAATTCATCTTTATAATGATTGTAAAGAGACAACCCCTCACGAGTTCCTATCCAAATCCGGTCTGAATCATCCATTGTGATGCAACGGGATATATCGCTGGCAATACTATTGGGATGGGTATATTGATGGCGATATACAGTAAAGTTGTAACCATCATATTTATTCACACCATCATACGTCGCAAACCATAAATTCCCTCCCTTATCCTGATTAATCGCAAAAATCGTACTATGCGACAATCCTTCCTCCAAACCAATATGGGAAAAGTGAATATCTTCAGTGATATCGGCATTCAACATGTAGGGGAATAATACTTCTAAAAGCACTAACAAATATTGCTGTATTTTCATGTTTGTAATCTATTATGAGGCAAATAAATAAAATACATTAGCAAAAGTAAATATTAATCTGTATTTTCTTGCCAATACTTTCCGGTATTATTCGCAAAGGTGCAAAAGAGAATCCTGGAACCGGATTAAAGATTCGTCCATCACTATCTGTCGGTGCTACATCTATATATCCTGCTTCGCAAGTGATGTACAATATCTCCTTATTTTTTTTTATGGAAGCTTCTCGCGTACTTATCCTCACCTCTTCTTTGGGCGACGCGATAACTGGCAACACAAGGTAAGCCGAGTCATTGCAACGTTCCACGCTTATGCTCACTCCTTGTTCTGAAAATGCATAGTTCACCTCTACCAGTACTTCTCCCTGCTTTGGAGACTGTTGATTGATATCAACCAAATGAGAATTTACATTGAATCGGCAGAACCCGTTTTCTATAAAACAAGTAATGTCCGTATTCAAATCGTCCAGATTACTATATGCAACTCCATCCTGAGTCAATTCAACCCGGGGGGTACCTCCCATCAGATATTTACGGACATTGTCCTGCATATTGGGAGCTTCAATCAGTTTATACTGGTTCATAGTCGCAGCAAATATAGGTCCTGCCTGAGCATGCCACAACAACGAAAGGGCACCTCCCATTGGATGAGTCCCTTTCACTTTATATTCGGCATCATATCCGGTAAATGTGGCACGCCAATCTCCTTGGGATAAAAGCCACGTACGAATATCCTTAAAATGCTTCACTCCGTAAACGGAGTCACGGGGAAGCTTTTCCAAAGAAGTCATTTTCACAGGAGGCAGTTCCAAAAAAGAAGCCAACGCCTTGGCATGCCCAAATGTATGATGAATACAAGGAGAAACACCGGATGCAAAATAATGCATTCCTCCATAAAGAAGTCCACCATGAGTAGCCTTACTCAATAAACGGATATTGCGGCGAATGGCTTCCAGACATTCCGGATGACGGGCAGCAGCCATCAGATAATAACCTCCCATAAAGCCATCACTGGTACGCCCGCCCCAATAAGTCCATTTAAAGCTTCGTGTTCCCCAACTGTTGTCCCAAGCGCCATCGGGTAACATAAACTCAAGATGAGTTTCCATAGAACGTTCCACAAGCGAAAATAGTTCCATGTCGTTTGCCATCACTGCATAATATGCCATATTAGGCAGTGATTCTTCTACATTATAAAGCAAATCTACCGGACGGCAACCGTTTGGAGTTTCTGAGGCGATATTAGGTCCCTCGCCATACAAGAAACAGTCATTCGCGGTAAAATATTCTTTTAATCCGCGAGCTATCTCTCCGGCTTCCTTCTTAAATTCAGGCCGATTGCACATCTCACCGATAGCGTATAGTGCATAGGTTGCCGAAGCAGAATAGTTTACATTCATATTTCTCATGCCTTCTCGCCTTCGGCTATAAATGAAAGGATTGTTCATCATAAACTCACCAGCCTCTACCAATCGCTGTTTCCAATGATGATGGGTTGAATCATCCAATAGATGTCCGTGATAATGCAAAGCTTCATAAAGAGCAATCGCTGCAAATACCGTCGTACCGTTCCAATCCGATACATGTACATCGTTCATCCATGACCCGTCCGGACGGTGTACATTCTCCATCCACGCCATCAAGCGCTTGGCTCCGAGCAAATATTTTTGGTTCCCGGTCTTTTCTGCCAAATACATCAAAGGAAGTACGGCATCACCTATACGTCCATGCATACGGGCACATGCAGGGCACAAGACTCCTCCATCAAGTGCGGAATCGGAACAAGTGTACTGATAAGCCAGAAAAGCATCCATCCATTCCGTCAACAGCTTATCCGCTTCACTACGCAATGAATCATCAAAAGAGTTCGCATTTACATTCCGTGCTTGTCCTGCCAAAGATGATACACAAAACAGCACCATCATAAACAACATGTTTTTCATATCTCTTTCATGGTTAGATTTTAATGCTCAAAGTTAGTCCTTTGTTATCAGTATTTCACTCTCTTTTTATTCAATATCATGCCAATGGGCGTTTAAACCTCTTGTAATATTGTTGAATCAATGCTAATATTGTTGAGACCTCACTTGCCAAAACAATATTGGTACACTTTTAAACATAAGGAAGTCTCGGTTAAACACAAACGGACTACTTTAGCTGCGGGAAACAAATGTTCTTAATTCTTAATGCCTTATGAGACACCTACCTTTATTAATGTGTACTGCCTTCTGCGGATTGTATTCCACACAGACAAAGGCGGCAGACACAAAAAACGAAAAGCCCAATATTCTTTGGCTCACCTTTGAAGATACTAGTGCATACGAATTCGGTTGCTACGGCAACAGAGGAGTACATACTCCCAATGCGGACAGCCTTGCCGCCCGCGGCATACAGTTTATGAACGCATGGTCCGTAGCTCCCCAGAGCTCGGCTGCCCGTTCTTCACTGATTACCGGATGCTATTCAAGCACTTACGGCATGGACATCCATCCTGTGCCCTACGATACACCTGCTGACATCTTCTTTCCACAGAAATTACGCGAAGCCGGATATTACTGTACAAACAACAGCAAGACACACTACAACTCTACCACTGACAATAAAATATGTTGGGACGAATGTAGCAACAAAGCCTCATACAATAGTCCCAAACGAAAAAAGAACCAACCCTTTTTCGCTGTATTCAACACGGTAACCTCACACATGGGACGCATCCGAACTTTCCATACAGACGGACGCAGAGATTACACACGGGAAGGCATATACCCGGCACTGCTTTCATTGCCTGCTTATGTTCCCGACTTGCCGGAAGTACGTTCCGACTATGCCGGTCATTTAGAAGCAGTACAAGACGTGGATACCTGGCTGGGATTCTTCCTGAAAGACCTGAAAGAGAAAGGCTTGGATGAAAATACAATTATATTTTTCTTCAGTGACCACGGCGGTTGTATACCCCGTGGTAAAGGATATTTGTACGAAAGCGGTCTAAAAGTACCTCTGATTGTCTATTTCCCGCCCAAATGGCAACACCTGGCCAAGCAGGCTTCAGGCAAAGAGTACAGCTTGGTCAACTTCACGGATTTAGGGCCTACCGTACTTAGTCTTGCAGGGGTAAAACCACCCAAACAGATGCAGGGCAAAGCACTTTACGGCAAGTTTGCAAACAAAGAAAAACGCCAGATGCAATTTGCATTAGCAGCCAATCAATTGCATCATTTCATGCCGGTACGCGCCGTTACCGATGGGCGTTTCAAATATATCCGTAGTTATATCCCCTATCGTCAGTTTGCCCTGCGCAATTATTATCAATGGGGAATGCCTTCCAACAAAGCATGGGATAAACTAGTATTGGAAGGGCATAATACCAACCCTAACTGGAAACTGACTTTCGAAGCCCATCCGGCAGAAATGCTGTTTGACCTTGAAAAAGATCCGGATGAACTGCACGACTTATCCGGTACTCCCGAATATGCAGAAATCTTGTCCAAAATGCGCCAAGCACTATCTGACCATATTCGTGTCACCGGTGATTTGGGGTTCTTCCTTCCCACTTCACGCACCGGTCATATTCTTTACGACAAAGTGCGCAAGGAGAAATATCCTCTGAACGAACTTTATACTCTTGTTGAAACAGCTGGAACAGCAACCACCGCCTCTCTG
>NZ_MNQN01000022.1:16831-17380 GCF_001915455.1 Bacteroides sp. 43_46
CCAAGACAGTAATCCCTACATCGCTTCCGAAGCCGCCTATGCCGCAGCCTATCTGGGTAAAAGTCAAGAAAGCGTTGCCCGCCTAATTATTCCCACAGAAGAAAAATACAGAAAAATAGGGTACTCTTCACTAGAATGCTTATCTTTAGATCCTGATATGCGTGACTGTATCCGTCCTTTCCTGCCGGAACTGAGAGAAGCCGCAGAAACCCTGCCACGCCTTGAAAACGAAGATGCCGGACTCATGGCACGGGGGATTCTCGTGAACTTGGGCGAAATGGATATCCAAGACTTGCATGGTCCTGAAGCTTATAAAAAAGGTTTGAAACTTAACTACGGCCGTAGGGCAATGATACCCCTACCCAACTAAAAGAAGAAATTTATGCGTACTACAATCAAAATCGTAATTTTATTGTTTTTCATATGTACTTCCATGTCCGGAACTTCGTCTCCGGACATGGAAAAGTATATGCGCCAACATGCCTTGATATGGGAACAATTACCCATGCAATGGAATGAAGGTGCTTTTTTAGGTAATGGATTGGTCGG
>NZ_MNQN01000023.1:0-30070 GCF_001915455.1 Bacteroides sp. 43_46
CCATAAAATTAATCCTATTGTTAGCAGAGCAAAGATATAAAATCCTTTTTATACAATATGTCAAAGAACACTTGATTCTTACTTTTTACACAACCTCCCTGAAGGAGGAGAATATTAGATACTACTGACTTATTGCTCAACCTCAAACTATGCAGGGTGTTTGTGAAACTTGAGTTATTAATGAATAAATGAGAAAAAAGATATAAAATCGAGTATGAAAATAGTGAGATATTACAACAAATATAGCTAACTGTCCTACCCTTGTACAGAGACAGGAATGATTAATATAGGCAAAAGGCTGCAATCTTTATAGGAATTGCAGCCTTTTTTGTTGTAATAAATGGATGCTAAGATTCTAAATTTCTATTTGAGAGTTTATAATAAACTTGGATACCGTTTATAATAAACGATTCGGAAATTTATTATAAACCGAATAGGAGTTTATGTAGTGAACTGTAAATTATTTTAGTCATATTGATTTTCGTGCATGGAATCTTCTTGAATTCGGGTAATTATAGCATACAATGGATCTGGTAACCTAATTATACAAACACTTGTTTTTCTTGTCCTGTTATCCGGCCCAGTTCTCCCTATCCAGATTTCTATAACTGATCGCTTCCGCTAAATGTCCGGAAAGAATTTGCTCACTTCCTTCGAGATCGGCAATGGTGCGTGATACTTTCAATATCCTGTCATAGGCGCGGGCGGATAAATTGAGCCGATCCATTGCATTCTTTAATAAGGTAAGCCCTTTGTCATCCGGCCGGGCAAATAGTGACAGTAATTTGCTGTTCATCTGTGCATTGCAATAGATACCGGGATATTCGGCGTAGCGCTTTTCTTGTATTTGCCGTGCTTTGATAACTCGTTCGCGGATCGTTTCACTAGATTCTCCCCTTCTCTGGTCAGATATCTTATCGAATGGTACGGGAATGATTTCTATTTGAATGTCAATCCTGTCGAGCAGCGGACCGGAAATTTTATTCAAATATTTCTGTACTTGCCCGGGACTGCATACACAAGCCTTCGTCGGATGATTATAATATCCGCAAGGGCAAGGATTCATCGAAGCTACCAGTGTAAAACTGGCCGGGTAATCGATGCTGCTTTTTATTCGGGAGATTGTGATTCTCCTGTCTTCCAATGGTTGCCGCAGTACCTCAAGTACGTTTCTATTAAACTCCGGCAGTTCATCTAGGAATAAAATTCCGTTATGCGCCAGACTTATTTCCCCCGGCTGGGGAAAACTGCCCCCGCCTACCATTGCTACTTGCGAAATCGTATGGTGCGGGTCACGGAAAGGGCGTTGAGTGATTAGGGAGGAATTGCGGTTTAATTTTCCAGCTACGGAGTGTATCTTGGTCGTTTCGAGGCTTTCACCCAACGAGAGGGGAGGGAGAATGGAAGGAAGGCGTTTGGCCATCATTGATTTTCCGCTTCCCGGCGCACCTATCATGATGAGATTGTGTCCGCCGGCAGCAGCTACCTCCAGTGCTCTTTTCACGTTTTCCTGCCCTTTCACATCTGCAAAATCAAACTCGAAAGTACTTTGATGGGCATAGAACTCTTCTCGGGTATTAACAACTGTCGGTTCTAATTCGCGTTCATTATTGAAGAACTCAATGACTTCCCTGATATTGCTGACTCCATAGACTTTTAACTGGTTAACTACGGCGGCTTCCCGCGCATTTTGTTGGGGAATGATTAATCCTTCAAAACCGTCTTCCCGTGCTTTGATGGCAATGGGAAGTGCTCCCTTGATCGGTTGTATGCTTCCGTCCAAGCTCAATTCTCCCATTAACAGGTAGCGGGAAAACTTCTCCGATGATATGGTTTCATTGGCGCCCAGCAACCCGATAGCAAGAGGCAGGTCGTAGGCCGAACCTTCTTTCCGGATATCTGCCGGCGCCATATTGACTACAATATTGGTGGTCGGCATTTTATAACCGTTGACTTGCAGTGCGGAGATGATACGTTGGTGGCTTTCTTTGACCGCTGAATCCGGAAGGCCGACGAGATAAAACATACAGCCACGCGAGCTGTTTACTTCGATTGTGATGAGTGTTGCATCAATCCCTTGAACAGCCGCTCCGAAAACTTTAATTAACACGTTTGGTTACTGGTTATTTCTTTTTTTGTTGTCTTTCTTATCTTTTTCTTCTGCTGCGGAAACTACTTCTTCAATTTTCTTCTTCAGCTTTTCGCCTTTGAGGTCCTTTGCCAGAATCTTTCCGTCTGCTGACAGGAGTATGTTGGCCGGTATTTGCCGGATCGTATATTGTTTAGCAACTTCGGAGTTAAATCCATCGAAGTCGCACACTTGTTCCCAGTCCAGCGTGTCACGTTTAATAGCGTCTTTCCATTGCTCCTTGTTCAAGTCAAGAGAAATGCCCAACATGGCTATATATTTATTCTTTTTGTATTTTTTGTAGATTTCCCGCAGTTCGGCATTGCTGTTTTGATTGGCAATACTATCACCCCATGAAGCCCAGAAATTGATTAGCAGGTTTTTCTTTTTGAGGTTTTCCGATGTGCGGCTTATCTTTTCTCCTTTCACATTAGGGAGGCTGAAAAATGGGGCATATTTACCGATCTCTGTCTTTTCCGCTTGGGAGATGCTTTCGTTAAGACGTTCGATGTAAAGTTTGTCTTGCAATACTCCTGCCATTACTTCGATGAGTTTTTTTATTTTATTGAAGTCGGGCGAGTCTTTTTGAACGAAGTATTTATCCAATAGGTAGAGGCTGACGAATGAAGAATGATGTCCCCGGATGAACTCTTCCGCTTTCTGCTCCAATACCTTTTCAGAGGGAGTGCCCAGCCCTCGCAGATCTTCCTGAAAAGCAGTAAACTCCTGATTATATATATTCCCTTCGATATGAAGGTATTCCGGATTGCTTATATCTCCTTTAATTTTGATTTTGTTTCCTTTATCAAGATATATGGGATATTCTATTTGGTTGTTGATAAGCAGAAAAGCAGGAGTAATGGTGTCTACCGGGATGGTATAGGCGAATTTGTCGTCCTTGGTGAAGATCGTGTCTATCCGGTCGCGCAATTCGTCCATGCCGTACAGGTAAAGTGTATCTGTTCCCAATCCTTTGATTTCTCCGGTGATACTGGCTTCCTTGGAAGGCTTGCTGCAACTGAACAGACAGATAGCTATGAGGATTAAAATACTACTCTTTTTCATCATTTTGATTTCTTTTCTGCGAAAGTACGGTTTTTACGGATAAAAAAAAAGAAGAGGCTGTCTCAAAATGCATTGCACCCCAAAAGTTAGACAAAAAACTTTTGGGGTGCAGCTTTTTTATTGCTTTTTGGAGGATTTTTATTTTTTCATTTTAGCAAAGAGAACAACGTTGTTATTGTCTTCGTTTAATGATTTCACTAACGCTTGTGTACGTTTTCGTACTGTGCTGGGGAGATCTTTTCTTGCCAGTTCTTTCTCTAGTGTTTCTTTTAGTTGTGACGGTTCCATGTTAGAGACGTAATATCCGTTGCCGAAAGACGGCCATATCTGCATCTCCTTTGTTCCTAAAAAGTCATTGTACAAGTGGAAATAGTTGCCGTGCAGTGTCTTTTTGTCTACAATATATTTGGCAGGCTTAGTGCTTCCCCATGTGTTTTTAGACATTTGTACCGGGAAAGAAACGTCGCCTATAAAATGGCGCGGATATTCGGAATAGCCATGCCAGGGAATTTTATCTTTATTGGCATATTCGACAGTGAAACGGGCTTCCAGACGGTTTTTGGCATTGTTGTAGTGGTATAGGCTGTCTACTCGCGGGGTAGGCATAATGACCATTAGCATGACATCATAATCGGAGGTGTTGTTACCCATAAATACTTCATTACTGAAGTCTCGTGGAACGGTCAGATGTGCGGGAGCAACGAAGTTTTTGCGTTTGCCGTTAAAATCTTGTGTCCATACTACTGCCGGCCAACCCTGAAATGGCAGTACCGTCACTGTGACTTCCGATTTCTCCGTGTCTACTCTGAATTGTCCTTTAGGAACGCGCAGGCATAATGGGATGGGGGCTTGTGGATTTCCTTTCAAATCGAATACAAGTAATTTGTCACTTTGCCAGGGTAGGATATAGATACGGTTGTGGGCCTCGTCTAACTGTTCAGCGTATGTATTACCGTATTCGTTCGGTCCCTGGCCATAGGCGCCAATGTTGGTGATATATTTGCCGTCACGGGTGAAAAGTTTATAGGGAGTCTGTTTGTTATTACTTACCAGAATGTAATTGTCGCTGACAGTAGTACGTACCCAACCTCCTACCAGTGCTTCATCCCGATTGTCTAACTGTACCACTTGGAGTTCTTCTGTCAGATAGCTCAGGGGAATGTCTACCGTATCTTTCAGGCTTTTTAAATTACAGGAAATTAATGTTCCCGTAGGTGTTGTGACGCTCTTGGCTACGACAGGCGATAGTGCCAGTGGGTCTTTCGTTGCTTTGCTGTTGTCTGTAAAAGCAAAAATTGCTAATAAAGAACAAGTGCATAAACTGAAAATAATACTTCTGTTTTTCATACTGATATGTATTTAGTTAGTACTGTTTTTCTAATTGGCTTCGGGACAAAAGTAGGCTGAAACAAATAGAAAAACAAAAAAACAGGCGGACAAGAATGCTCTCTTGGTTGTCGCTTATATATCTGATTATTAGTAGAGTATACGCTATTTTATTATTTTGTAAGGCGGACAAAATATAAATGAGGTTGGACTAATTACTAAAATGCTTTGAGAAAACTGTCAAGGCTTATGTTTTCATCAGTGATTCCCAGCTTGTCGGTTTTGATTCGATATTTTCGTTTGGTGATAGCTGCTTTGCTGATACAGTAGATGTCTGATAAATCCTGTATATTGACATTGATTTTGACGAGGCAGCAGAAGCCGATTTCTTTTTCTCCCAAAGAAGGATAGGCTTGTTGTAAGCGAACTACAAAATTGTCGAAGGCATCATTTACGACTGAAATGACTTCCGCCCACTCTGTGTTTGTTACCACTATTTTGCTGTTAGCGGCAGATTCATCCTGCTTGTCATCGGTGTGGAGGGAAGGTAGTTTATGAAAGAATGATATTCTTCTGAAAAGAGCTTCCCGCAACTCCGCTTCTTTGTTTCTCTGTCGGATTTCTTTTTCCCGCAATCCGCTTAGTTCCGCTTCCTTGTGCAATAATAGATTCTCTTGCTGCAACCGCTCTTTTTTCTCTCTTTGATAAAAGAAGAATGCGATGAACCCTACGCTTAGTAAAGCTGTGATGATTCCGAGCATCCATAGTTCGTGCTTCTGTTGCTGAAAATGAAGCTGGTATAGCTCGTTTTGCAATTTGAGCTCGTTGAATTCTCTTCTTTGTATTTCTGAATTGATGTTGCCAAGTATATTATTTTTTATTGTATTTTCCTTTTGTTTGCTGTAAAACGCTTGTTCTGGATAATCTTCTTGATTTATCAGATTGAATAAAAGAGCATTTGCTTCCATGGCAATAAATTCTGAAGTGGAGGTTGCAGCTTGCTGATAGTAATATTTGGCGGAATCTGTCTGGTTCAGGGCTGCGTATGTCCTCCCACGGAGCAATAGGTAATGGGGAATTTCGTATCGGCTGCGACGTTCATTGGATAACAGTTGGAGATACTTCAGTGCTTGCCGGTAATCTTTTCTTTCCAAACTGGTATTCAGCAGATTTTCGAATGCATAATAAATGAGGGACTGGTGGTTGGGAGAGTCTCTAAGTTCTTCTATCAACTTTTTGTACCCTTGGGTATATTTTTCATGTTGCTGCATTGCTTCTATAATTTGAAGGTATAGTTGGCTTGCAGTGAAGTAGGCAAGCGTATCTTTGCTTTTGCGGGTTAGCTGTCTGCTGCTATCCGCCATTGCAAGGGCTTGATTGTAGTCTTGTTTTCTGTAATATGCCGCTCTCCTTAGTCCGTATATGCGTGTCTTTAATGTATCGTTCAGTTGGTACTCTTTCAGCAACTTTCCGGTTGATAATAATGTGGAATCGGGTAGATTCTTATATAGGTAGGAAGCGCTTTGCTCTATGTGTGCTTGTAGCCATTTGGCTTGTAGGTTGCTTTGTTTGTAGCACGTGAGAGCATTTCGGAGCAGTGAGTCACCGGGGAGGCCGGTTTTCCATAACGTTGCTTTATAAGAGAGCAAATAATAGTCTCCTTGTTCGGATAGGGATAATTGGCGGGGGTGTGTTATTTGTTGCAAATAGAAGAATATACTGTCTGTTGAAACTTTTTCCATTTTCATGGCTTCTTTCAGTAGTGATGAAGGTTTGGGCTGGCAACTGCTCATAATAATGAGGCAGCTGATTAATAAACTGTAATAGTATCTACTGTGCTTTTTCATATATTCTATTCTATGATTACGAATATACTATTTTGCCGACAATAAAGAACCTTTCTTTAGGGTATTTTATTAATTAACCGTTTTCTCCGGATAAAAAAAAGAATTGCCCGTCATTTATATGACAGGCAATTCTCATTATTTAAAATAGAGTGGTAATTCTATTATTTAGCGATGCTCATGAAATCTGCATTAGTGAAGTATTTTGCAAATTCCAGGTCAGTAGCTGCCTTCTTAGCTAATGAAGGATCTTTAGCAACTGCGCTCTTCAAGCTGCTTGTTACCATAGAAGAATTGTTAGTTCTAGCACCTAAAACAGCCATCAGGTAGTCAGTGTAAGCATCCGGTCTTTCTACGTTAGCCAATGTGTTTTTAGCCTTGTTGTAGTCCTTAGCAAGGATCTGAGCCAGAGCAGCACTGTTAGTCTTAGAGTCACCGAATGAGTTAACTGCTCTTTCATATTGACCTTGAGCGATGTACAGGTTACCCATAGATTCGCCAAGTTCTTTAGTGCCGGCAGCTTTACCGAAATAAGTTTCAGCAGCAGCTTTGTCACCCTTGATCAAAGAGATCAAACCTAAGTTCATGTTAACTTCAGGAGAAGCGTTAACGCTGGCAGCTTTCTTGAAATAAGATTCTGCTTTGTCAACGTTACCAGCCTGATAAGCCAATTTACCCAAGTTGTTGAAAGCACGGTAATCGTTAGGGAATTGTTTTGTAGCCTGAGTATAGATAGCTTCTTGTTTAGCAGGATCGTTAGTCAGTGTAGCAGCATACAGCAATTCTTCAACATTCAGTTCTGAAGGATTAGAAGAAGCCAGCTTAGCGATTTCTTCGTCAGACTTACCGATGATTTCGTAGTTCAAAGTCAAACGAGAACGACGCAGCTGAGGAAGGATTTCGTCAGCCAAAGTTTTGTAAACTGAAGAAATGTTTTTGATTTCTTGTTCTCTTTGTGCAGGATCTTGATACATTGACAATACGCGGAGAATCAACTCTTTATCCTGGATGTTAGATTTAGAAACCAGTTCCTGGAAGCCTTCCCAGTCCTGTGCGGTATATTTAGCATCGATCGGAGCGTCGATTTTAGCTTTCTTCAGGTCTTTGCTCAACATCTTAGTTGTGTTGCCTTCACGATTTTCAGCCAGTGTAGTATTCAAGCTTACACCACCATCAGGAGAAGCGTATGCAGAAACTTCGATATTGCTGATCTTCTTGTTAGCAGCTTCGTTTACGTTAGCCACTTCTTTATTGAATTCTTTAGCAGTTTTCAACTCGCTTGAACGAATGTTAGCTTGTTGGATCAAGAACATGATGTTAGCGTCATGTTTTTCTTTGATGATACGTTGGAAAGCGTCTTCGCCCAATGCCGGGTTTGCGTTACCTAATGTATTGTTAACTAATTCAGAAGTAGAAATGACACCATCAGCTACTTTCACAGCAGGGATAGTAACCACTTTCTTACCGATAGTAGCTTTAAATTCGAGGTACAGTTCAGACTTAGCCATTTCAGGAACATAGTCGAAGGAAGTTTTCATTGTGTAGCTACCGCCCATCTTGTAAGAGATAGTCTGGTCGTTACCTTCTACTTTTTCACCTTGGAAAGTCGCTGGTTGGCCTTTAGCTTCGCCACCATTCCATTTCAAAACCGGAGTTACTTCTACAACTGCTTTCTTGTTGAAATACTTTTCCGGGAATTTGCCGTTAATGGTTGCAGGAACTTTACCACCTACTGCCTCCAGCACCTGCGGAGTAACAGTGAAGTAATCAGCTGATAATTCACCCATTTTTTTGCTGCAAGAAGAGAATAATGCAACAACCATTGCCATGAGTAAAGGCAAGTACAACTTCTTAGTCATTTTAGGTATAAATTAAATGTTAAATATCGTCGTATTCACATACACCTTTCTGTCTAGTACAGAAAAAGTAACGCAAAGATATTAATTCTTAATATAAATATAAGGATAAGGGCTTGATTTTATCATAATTTAATGAAATTAGCGCTCTTTTTCTTTCCGGTACTTGATATTTCGGGGATGATGTTCAATGATCTCACTGCGAAGCATATTACGGTCGATATGCGTGTAGATTTCGGTTGTAGCAATAGACTCATGTCCGAGCATGCATTGAATAGCCCGCAAATTGGCTCCGCCTTCCAGTAAATGAGTGGCAAAAGAGTGGCGGAAAGTGTGCGGGCTGATATTTTTGATGATACCTGCCGTTTGTGCTAATTCTTTAATCATGTGGAAGATCATTATTCGTGAAAGTCCTTTGCCTCTCCGCTGGCTGACAAATACAAAATCTTCATATTCTTTTTTTACTTCGATCCGGTTACGGTCGGTGAAGTAGAGTTTTATCTCGTTAATGGCACGGGGGGAAATGGGCACAAGTCGTTGTTTGCTGCCTTTTCCTTCCACTTTGATGAAGCCCTCGTCGAAATAAAGATCGGACAGCTTGAGGTTGACAAGTTCTGATACGCGAAGTCCGCAGCTATATAAGGTCTCTAATATAGCCCTGTTTCGTTGCCCTTCGGCCTTACTGCGGTCGACGGCAGAGATAATCCGATCGATTTCTTCCACCGTCAGCACCTCAGGGAGTTTGAAGCCTATTTTGGGCCCTTCCAGCAATTCGCTGGGATCAGCCTCCAAATAATCAGCCATAAGCAGGAAACGGAAGAATGATTTGATCCCTGACAGGATACGGGCCTGCGAACGGGGATGGATACCAATATCATGTAGCCCGGCTGTAAAACGTTGGAGATCAGACAGGCACACTTCCAGAACGTTGATGCCCTCCAAGGTCAGGAAACTCATCAATTTATCCAGGTCTGTAAGATAGGCTTCCAGCGTGTTGGGAGATAAAGACTTTTCCAGTTTGAGATACTGCTGATACTTTCTGATTATCAGTTCCTGTTGTTCCTTCTTCTTCTTTTTTTCGTTGATTTCCATTTCTTTTTTCTACCTTTGCTCCGCGAAGATAGGCTGCACCTCAGCAGAATACAAATAAATTTGTTTCTACATTCGGTTTGCACTATCTTTGTGGCTTGAAATATTGTTCTTTGGATACAAAGGTATAAAAAAAGAGGATTACGCGATGAAGATACAAATTATTAATGGCCCGAATATAAATCTGTTGGGTAAGCGTGAACCTTCCATATATGGAAGCGTTACATTTGAAGATTATTTGGCTGAACTTCGCAAAAGATACACTGACGTGGAGATCGACTATTTTCAATCGAATATTGAGGGAGAGATGATTGACTGCATACAGCAGGTAGGATTTGACGTGGACGGGATTATTCTGAATGCGGGTGCTTATACGCATACTTCCATTGCTTTGCAGGATGCTATTCGCTCTGTGACGTCTCCGGTTATCGAGGTGCATATCTCCAATGTACATAGTCGTGAGTCTTTCCGGCATGTGTCGATGATTGCTTGTGCCTGCAAAGGGGTGATTTGCGGCTTTGGACTGAACTCATATAGGTTGGCGCTGGAGGCATTGTTAGAAAATAAATAAGGTATAATATATAATAGGTAGAAAGACTATGTTATTGAAACAGACTAAGATTGTGGCTTCTATTTCGGATAGACGTTGTGATGTGGATTTTATAAAACAGCTCTTTGAAGCTGGAATGAATGTGGTGCGTATGAATACTGCGCACGCCAGCCGTGAAGGTTTTGAAGCTCTGATTGCAAATGTACGTACCGTGTCCAATCGTATTGCGATTCTAATGGATACGAAAGGACCGGAAGTCCGTACGACTGCCAATGCAGAACCGATTCCATATAAAATAGGTGAGAAAGTAAAGATTGTAGGTAATCCGGAACTTGAAACTACCCGTGAGTGTATTGCTGTTTCATATCCCAATTTCGTACACGATTTGAATATCGGTGGTACGATTTTGATTGACGATGGTGATCTGGAACTGGAAGTCATTGATAAAACCGCTGATTATTTGCTTTGTGAAGTGAAGAACGAAGCTACTTTGGGAAGCCGTAAGAGCGTGAATGTTCCGGGTGTTCGTATCAATCTTCCTTCCTTGACGGAAAAAGATCGTAACAATATCCTTTATGCTATCGAAAAGGATATTGATTTTATCGCTCACTCTTTCGTGCGCAATCGTCAGGATGTACTTGATATTCGTGCGATTCTGGATGCTCATAATAGTGACATTAAGATTATTGCCAAGATTGAAAATCAGGAAGGCGTAGATAATATTGATGAGATACTGGAAGTAGCCGACGGCGTTATGGTTGCCCGTGGTGATTTAGGTATTGAGGTCCCTCAGGAACGCATTCCGGGAATCCAGCGTGTGCTGATTCGTAAATGTATCCTGGCAAAGAAGCCGGTGATCGTTGCTACGCAAATGTTGCATACGATGATTAACAATCCTCGTCCTACTCGTGCGGAAGTTACTGACATTGCCAATGCAATTTATTATCGTACGGACGCTTTGATGTTGAGTGGTGAAACTGCTTATGGTAAGTATCCGGTGGATGCGGTGAAAACAATGACTAAGATTGCGGCTCAGGCTGAAAAAGATAAACTGGAAGAAAATGATATTCGTATCCCGTTGGATGAAAACAGTAATGATGTTACGGCTTTCCTTGCCAAGCAGGCTGTAAAAGCTACATCTAAGTTAAAGATACGTGCGATCATTACCGACAGTTATAGCGGACGTACAGCACGCAATCTGGCTGCTTTCCGTGGCAAGTATCCGGTATTGGCTATTTGTTATAAGGAAAAGACGATGCGGCATCTGGCTCTTTCTTATGGTGTGGAAGCGATCTATATGCCGGAACTCGCAAACGGGCAGGAATACTATTTTGCAGCCCTGCGCCGCCTGTTGAAAGAAGGACGTTTGCAGCCAACGGATATGGTAGGCTATTTGAGCAGTGGTAAAGAAGGTACGCAAACTTCCTTCCTCGAAATAAATGTGGTGGAGGATGCGTTGAAGCATGCGGAAGATACCGTATTGCCTAATAATAACCGTTATCTGTAAAAAGAACAGGCTGTATGCAAGAGACTGAATCTATTGACGAATATATTCTGCAACATATTGATCCCGAAAGCGATTATTTGAAAGCGCTGTATCGGGATACGCACGTAAAATTGCTTCGTCCCCGTATGGCTTCCGGGCATTTGCAGGGGCGGATGTTGAAGATGTTTGTGAAGATGATTCGGCCTCGGCAGATACTGGAGATCGGGACGTATAGCGGATATTCCGCTCTTTGTCTGGCAGAAGGTTTGTCGGAGGGCGGAATGTTGCATACCTTTGAAATAAATGATGAACAAGAGGACTTTACCCGTCCGTGGCTTGAAAAATCGCCATTTGCAGATAAAATCCGTTTCTATATAGGTGATGCCTTGGAACTTGTTCCCGATTTGGGCGTTACGTTTGATCTGGCTTTTATTGACGGTGATAAACGTAAATATATTGAGTATTACGAAATGACGTTGGCTCATCTTTCCGAAGGAGGATATATGATAGCTGACAATACGTTGTGGGATGGTCATGTGTTGGAACAACCCCGTAATACGGACGCCCAGACCATCGGCATTAAGGCTTTTAATGATCTTGTAGCCAAAGATGAACGGGTGGAGAAAGTAATATTACCCTTACGTGATGGGTTAACGATTATAAGAAAAAAGTAAAGGAGTAGATTTATGGAAACAACTAGACAGAATAAGATATCCCGCTTGTTGCAGAAAGAACTGAGTGAGATATTCCTGTTGCAGACAAAGGCGATGCATGGGACGTTGGTATCGGTTAGCGCTGTGCGCATTAGTCCGGATATGAGTATTGCCCGTGTTTATCTCAGTGTTTTTCCTTCTGAGAAAGCAGAAGAAATGGTGAAGAATATCAATGATAATATGAAATCCATTCGTTATGAACTGGGTACTCGTGTTCGTTATCAGCTACGTATTATCCCTGAACTGAAGTTCTTTGTGGATGATTCGTTGGATTATATCGAGAAGATTGACTCATTGCTGAAATGAAATAATTCATTGCAGAGGTGAATTTCCCCTTCTATATAGCCCGGCGTTATCTTTTTTCGAAAAAGAAACATAATGCTATTAATATCATATCCGGCATTTCTGTGTGCGGAGTGGCCCTTGCTACATTGGCGTTGGTCTGTACACTCTCTGTTTTTAACGGTTTTCAGGATATGGTGGCCAGCTTTTTCACCGCTTTCGATCCGCAGTTGAAAATTGTGGTTCGTGAAGGGAAGGTTTTTGACGGGCAAGATGAACGGATTCGCGCTGTTTGTGCGCTTCCCGAAGTGGCTGTATCTACAGAAACGCTCGAAGAGAATGCAATGGTACAGTATAAAGACCGTCAGACTATGGCTGTTTTGAAGGGTGTAGAAGATAACTTTGAGGAACTGACCGAGATTGACAGTATACTTTATGGAGCCGGTGAGTTTCTCTTGCGTGATTCGATTGTGAATTACGGGATTATGGGAGTGGAACTCGTGGCCACTTTAGGTACAGGATTGGAGTTTGTCGATCCGCTCCAGGTTTATCTTCCCAAACGGAATGCCAAAGTAAATATGGCAAATCCCGGTGCTTCCTTTAAACGTGACTATCTTTATTCTCCCGGAGTGGTGTTTGTCGTGAATCAACAGCAGTATGATGGTAAATATATTCTTACCTCTCTTGATTTTATCCGACAACTGCTGGATTATACCACGGAGGTTTCTGCGATAGAGCTGAAATTAAAATCCGGTGCAAACGTCTCATCTGTACAATCTAAGATCGAAAAGATGTTGGGAGATGATTTTGTTGTTCAGAACCGTTATCAGCAGCAGGCGGATGTGTTCCGTATTATGGAAATTGAGAAACTGATCTCCTATCTATTTTTGACTTTTATCCTTATGATTGCCTGTTTTAATGTGATCGGTTCTCTTTCTATGCTGATACTGGATAAAAAAGATGATGTTGTAACATTACGCAGTCTGGGGGCTAATGATAAACTTATTTCCCGGATATTCTTATTTGAGGGACGTCTTATTTCTCTTTTTGGGGCTATCTCTGGTATTATTCTCGGATTAATTTTATGTTTTATCCAGCAGAAATTTGGCGTAATTTCGCTAGGTGGAGGCGGTGGTACTTTTATCGTGGACGCCTACCCTGTCAGTGTTCATGCGTGGGATGTTGTGCTTGTCTTCATAACCGTTCTGACTGTCGGATTCCTTTCTGTGTGGTATCCGGTACGCTATTTGAGTAAAAGACTTTTATAGTCGGATGCGGAACTTCTATTGTGGAAACTTTCCTATATTTGAAAACTTTTAAAGCCTTATTATTTTTATAATTGATGATATACTTGTATATTTGACTCGATTTTGTTAATTGAAAAGTAATCTGTACAATAATTCGTGAGAGTGAAAAGTGAAGACATAAGCAAAATTGCAGATGGCGATGAAATGGTTTTTACCCGTTTCATGGAGCATTATTCTACGCGCTTATATTATTATGCTTATGGCTTGTTGGGACAGAAAGAAATGGCCGAGGAAGTAGTGAGTGATGTCTTTTTCGAGGTCTGGAAGAACAGGAAGGGGTTGGTGCAGATTGAATATATGAATGCCTGGCTGCAAACAATCACCTATCGCAAATCAATCTCGTATTTAAGAAAAGAAACCGGGAAGAATGAACTTTCATTTGATGAAATTAGTGATTTCTCTTTTGAACCCGTGCAATCGCCCGATGAGGAAATTATAAGTAAGGAAGAGGTGGCAGAAATAAATAATGCTATTGAAAAACTCCCGCCCAAATGCAAGCATGTCTTTTTTCTGGCAAAGATAGAGGGGCTACCTTATATTAAAATAGCAGAGATGCTTGAAGTCTCTGTACAGACGGTGAATTATCACATCGCTTACGCAATAGAAGCGCTATCTAAAAGCTTGAAGATAGCTTCTCCAAAAAAGAAATAATCCGAAGGGGTTCGGAAGATTCTCTATTTTTTCTTCCCTAAAAAAACTACACGCTATTCTAAGGCACGTTCTATTTTTTTATGAAAAAACGAAAAAAAAGTTCGTTTTTGACCTAAAGATTTCTTTTTAAGTTGCGACTATAATAATAGAACAACTTAAAAAAGAATATGAATTTGAAAGAATATAACCGTCTGACTGATTTATTTGGTAAACTGAATTCCCGGGAGAATACTGAGGATGAGTTTACTGCTATGTCCGAAGGCGAGAAATTGAAATTCTTTTGGAAAGATTGCATGCCGGAAAAAATTGATGCATCTTCTATTATAGAGAAGACACAGCAAAAAATAAAACGTGATGCTATGAGACGCAGAAGAAATTACTTCTTGGTTGCTTCTGCTTCGATTGCCGCTTCTGTTCTGATTTGTATTTCAACTATATACTTCCTGAACCAGACCGGAGAGGAAAAGCAGAATTTTCAGGCAATGGTAGAGCAGATGGAGAACTCGGCAATCGATGAAGTGACTCTGATAACTTCCAAAGAACAATTGAATCTGGATGAAAATGCTTTTATTAAATATACGAAAGAAGGAAAGGTGGCTGTTAATTCACAAAAAGTGGAAGAAGAGAAAGAAGAGGGAGGAAAGGTTGCAGAGCTGGAAGAATACGACCAATTGTTGGTTCCGGCAGGAAAGCGTGCTAAGATAGAACTCTCTGATGGGACTTTGGTCACTGTGAATTCTCAGTCGAAAGTGATTTATCCACGTCGTTTTAAGGGAGAAACTCGTACAATATATGCCCAGGGAGAAGTTTTTTTGGAAGTAGCACACGATAAGAAACATCCGTTTATTGTAGAAGCCAACGGTTTTAATTTGCGTGTTTTGGGAACTAAGTTTAATATCTCAAATTATGAAGGTGAAGCTACGAACATTGTATTGGTAGAGGGCTCGGTAGAGGTGACTGATAAGAATGAGAAAAAAGCACAATTGGTTCCAAGTGATTTGCTAAATATTACCAACGGCAATATCGCTTATCAAAAGCAAGTGGATGTTACCGGATATATCAGTTGGGTGGATGGAATACTTATGCTGGAAGGAAATAATCTGTCTGAGATTACTAAAAAACTGAGTAAGTATTACGGTATATCCATTCAATGTAATCCCGAAGTGGGCAAAGAAAAAGTTTATGGAAAACTGGATATCAAAGACAATATAGACGAGGTGCTTAAATGTATTCAGCAAACGCTTCCATTTGTTATTGTAAAAGAAGGAAAAAGTATATACTTAAATAAATAACCGTTTTAATTAATCTAAAAAATGAAAATACTTATGAAGGACAAATCTACGTAGTAATGACAAAAAATCGGATAAATATGGCTGTATTTATCCGATCGTAATTCCTTAGTTAAATCAATAAATCCAAAATTGTTAACCTAAAAAGAAATTTTTATGGTAAAGAAAGCTATTTTCCCTAATCTAAAGAAGAAAGTTAATCTTTTTTTGATAATTAACGCCTTTTTTATGATTCCTTGCTGTGCTTTGGCTGAAACAGTTGCTAAATGGGACTCAGAAAAAGACTTGTTCACAGTACAATCAAATAATGTGACCGTAAAAGATGTATTAAATTACATTGAAAAAAACAGTAAGTATATTTTTATTTATTCGGAGGGCGTTCAGAAAACGTTGACGGATAAAGTCTCTATTTCGGTTGATAATAAGAAGATCGATGTTATTTTAAGTGAGTTGAGTAAGAAAACGGGATTGAAATATAAGATTGTCGGGAGACAGATCACGATTTCTAGGCCGGAAGTGGAATCCCCTCAGCAAGATACAAGAAAAGGTGTAAAGGCAACGGGTAACGTGAAAGATGATAAAGGTGAGCCATTGATTGGCGCCTCTGTTCTTGTGAAAGGAACTACTAACGGAACTATTACCGGGATAGACGGAGACTTTACATTGGCTAATGTCAAAAAGGGCGATATCCTTGAAATCTCATTTTTGGGTTATAAAACTACCACTGTTACTTTCCAAGGTAGTAAAGTTAGTGTTATTTTGCATGAAGATTCAGAAACTCTTAGTGAGGTAGTTGTTGTGGGATTTGGTGTGCAAAAAAAGGCATCTGTGGTAGGCTCTGTGGAATCTATCAAACCGGCAGAACTGAAAATACCGTCCAGTAGTTTGAGTAATGCTTTTGGTGGTCGTATTGCCGGTGTTATCACGATGCAGCAGAATGCTGAACCAGGTGCAGATGGGGCTAGCTTCTGGATTCGGGGTGCGGCTACCTTTAGTGGTACTACTAATCCGCTAATCTATATCGACGGTGTGGAATCGTCTACCGATGACATGAATGCTCTGCCGCCTGAGGCTATCGAAAACTTTTCTGTATTGAAGGATGCTTCAGCTACAGCATTGTATGGTGCCCGCGGTGCCAATGGGGTTATTCTGATTACTACCCGTTCGGGTAAGGATATGGAAAAGGCCAGAATTAATATCCGTATTGAGAATACATTCTCACAACCTACCCGTACACTGAAACTAGCGGACGCAGCTACTACGATGGAGACGAGAAACGCAGCGGTTTGGGCTAGGAACCCGGAAGCTACGGCTTTTTATACGCAGGAGAGAATAGACAATACTCGTAATCGAATTAATCCGTACTTGTATCCGGATGTGGACTGGGTGGATGTTCTGTTCAAGGATATGTCTATGAACCAAACAGCTAATATCAACGTAATGGGTGGTACAAGTAAAGTCGATTATTTCCTGAGTGCTACGTTGAATAATGATAATGGCCAATTGAAGCAGGATAAGAATAATTCATTTGACAATAATCTGCAAAATCTACGATATTCTATTCAGGGTAACATTGGCGCATGGCTGACTAAAACAACAAAAGCTACCATACGTCTTAATACACAGATTGAACAATATACCGGACCAACTACGAGCGTACCGGATCTTTATCAGTTTGCATTACGTGCACCGAGTATGTATTTCCTCCCTTACTATCCAAATACTATTAATGCCGATCATGTTCTTTTCGGTAATAGCTATGAAAATGCTTCTGAGGGTTCGGGATACCACATGAATCCGTATGCTGAGATGGTGAGAGGTAGACAGCATAGTGCAGCTTCTACTATCAACGCTAGTTTGGAATTGGAGCAGAAACTGGATTTTATCACAAAAGGATTAAGTTTTAAAGCATTGATTAACTTTAAAAACTATTCGTACACATACTACAGTCGTACGTTTAATCCGTACTATTACAGATTGGATAGTGCAGACCCATTGGAATCTGGAGGATATGATTTCCAATATACATCTATGAATCAAGGTAGTACAGCATTGACTTTAGCCTCAAATGGCAGTTCGGGAGATCGCTATATGAATATTCAGGCATTACTGAATTACCAGCGTACGTTTGCCAACAAACATGATGTGGGAGCTCTGTTCGTTTACTTACAACGTGATTACAACGTTAATAATCCCGGTGACTATTATGCTACACTGCCACAGCGCAACCAAGGTATTGCCGGTCGTGTGACGTATGCTTACGACGGGAAATATCTGGCTGAAGCTAATTTTGGCTACAATGGTTCCGAGACTTTTCAGAAAGGCAGTCGTTTTGGTTTCTTTCCTTCTTTTGCAGTAGGTTATATGATTTCAAATGAAGAATTTTTTAAGCCACTTAATGGCATTTTTACTAGTTTGAAATTGCGCGCTTCTTATGGCTTAGTGGGTAATTCCGATATTGGCAGTGGTCGTTTCCCCTATCTAACTAAGGTAAATCTGAATGGTGGTGGTAGTTATCAGTTTGGCAAGAACTGGGATAACTCGGCATCTGGAACTTCAATCAGTACATACGGTGCTGATAATGTGACGTGGGAAATTGGTGAGAAATATGATATTGGGGTAGATATGACTTTATTCAAAGATTTGAATTTCACTATTGACTACTTTCGGGAGAATCGTAAGAATATCTTTTTGCAGCGCCAGACCATTTCAGTTGAAACCGGTATCACTGGTACGGCTCCTTATGGAAATTTGGGTCGTGTGAAGAACGAAGGTCTGGATATGTCGTTTAATTATAATCATTCATTCAATAAAGACTTTTTTATTTCGGCGCGCGGTACATTTACGCTTGCCAAGAATGAGTATGTGGAAAGAGATGAACCTCCTTATGAATACAGTTATATGTCACAAGTGGGACAACCGTTGAACAATTATTATGGCTACATAGCCGAAGGTTTGTTTCAGAGTGAAGATGAAATAGCTGATAGTCCAACGCAAGAGTTAGGGACTTATAAGACTCAGGTAGGTGATATCAAATACAAAGATTTAAATGGTGACGGTAAGATTGATGGTACCGACAAGACTTACATCGGTAATCCCAGTGTGCCACAGATTATTTACGGTTTTGGTGCTAGTATGCAATATAAGGGTTGGGATGCTTCGTTCTTCTTTCAGGGTGTTGCCAAACGGGATATTATGTTACAAGGTATCCATTCGTTCACTGGAAATACACACAACCTGATGCAATGGGTTGTTGATAATTACTGGAGAGAAGATGGTGCGAATCCAAGTGCTGAGTATCCTCGTCTGACCAACGGCTCGAACCCAAATACAACCGAGCCCTCTACTTATTGGCTTAAAGATGGATCATATATACGTTTGAAGAATGTGGAACTAGGTTATACATGGAAGTTTCTGCGTGCTTATGTTGCAGGTGCAAACTTGCTGACGTTTTCGAAGTTCAAGATTTGGGATCCGGAGCTGAATACCCAGAATGGACAGGCATATCCTACACAACGTACTGTAAGTGTTGGTTTGCAAATGACTTTTTAAACAATAATTATTATAATGACTTTAAATATTACGACGATTATGAGAATTAAAAATATATTCATGGCAACTTTGCTGGGCGTGATGCTGCATTCGTGCGAGTTTCTGGATGTGGTTCCCGATGATACTTCGACTCTAGACGATGCTTTTAAGACAGAAACTAATGCCGGCAACTTTATCTATGGTTGTTACAGCGTAATGCCTGCTTTCCTTGATTTTCGTAACAACGAAGCGTGGGCAACTACTCCCGAAATGATCGGTTCTCCGCATTGGACTTCAGAATGGTTCTATTATCTGATAGTGCAACGATGTAACTATAGTCCTGCGTATGGTGGTAGTGCTTTATGGAAGAATATGTATGATGGAATTCGTAACTGCTGGATTTTTCTCAATAACATAGATAAAACTGTGCCTGTGAAATGGACGCAAGAAGAATTTGAAAAAAATAAAAAACAATGGATTGGTGAAGCATATTTCCTAATAGGGTATTATCACCTTTGCCTAATGCAGGCATATGGGCCAGTGGTGATATCAGACCAATTATTGGATTCGGATGCCCCAGCGGAAGAAATGATGCAGACTCGCCGTCCTTATGATGAATGCGTAGAAAGAGTTGCGGCTTTTTTTGATAAGGCGTTGGAATACCTGCCGGATTCATATAATGATTCTAACTTGGGACGGGCTACTAGTATAACTGCAGAAGCATTGAAAGCACGCTTGTTCCTCTATGCGGCAAGTCCCTTGTATAATGGTAATACTGATTATGCAGATTTTAAGAATAAAGCAGAGTTTGGTGGCGAGCAATTGATTTCTACCACCTACGACAAGGAAAAATGGAAAAAGGCTCTCGATCAGTATGAAAAGGCTATAACGAAAGCGGAATCTAAAAATTTTAGATTATATGAATATACCGGTAATACTAGTGGATTAACTGATTTTGATAAAGCTGTAGCCAATAGTCGCTATAAGATTGCTGCCGGTTGGGACTCTCCCGAATTAATCTGGCCGTATACTGGAAGAAAAGAAACCTTGGGTTATAGTAACGGCTTCAATTATCATGCCATCCTTCATGGTATTTCTAATGAAACTGTTCCTATTGGTGGACTGGGTACCACTTTGTGGACTGCTAGGCTTTATTTGACCAAGAATGGCAAAGAGATAGACAAAGACCCGAACTATGATTATACCAACTGCATGCAGGTGGATAACGACGAGGTGCTAAAACTTAACAAAAACCGTGAGCCGCGTTTCTATGCCGACTTAGGATATGACCGTGGACCATATGAAATCAGTAACGCGAATGGTCTTGATACTATTACTATCAAGATGAGGTTTCAGGGAAAAACAGGTAGTAGTTATTACAATCCCGAAGAAGCGCATGGTGCAAAAGATAATGCAAGCGACCAACTTTATGGGGGATATGCTATCAAGAAATTAGTAAATCCGAAAACTACAATTCAGGATGGTAACAATAATGTAGCAGCTTATCCGTTCCCTATTGTCCGTTTGGCTGAGTTGTATTTAGGATATGCTGAGGCATATGTTAATTACTATGGAAAACTGGATGGAAAGGGAGCGGAGTACTTTAATCTTATTCGCAAACGTGCCGGATTGGGTGGCATAGAGGAAACCCATCCGAATGCAACACCGGAAGAGTTAATAGAAGCAGTGCGTCGTGAGAAAACAGTAGAGTTCATGTTTGAAGGGCAAATGTTTTGGGATTACCGTCGTTGGAAGATTGCTAAAGAGGCATGGAGCGGAATGGAAGGTGGTATGCCTGCCTTGAATGTTTACGGTACAACAGCTGAAGAATTTAATAAGGAAGTTAAGGCAGACATGATGCCATTCGTATTTAAAGAAGAAGGCTACCTCTATCCGATTCAGCAGGAATATTTGAACAAGAATCCGAAATTGGTACAGAATCCTAATTGGTAATTGAGTTGCCATAAACAGACATATACATATCACACTTTCCCTTAATTCCCTTATATAGGGGAAGTGTGATTTACTATACAAAACACAAAAAACTGATATATAAATGATAAAAAATTATTTCCTGCTAGGAAGCTTATTATGTAGTATGGGTGCCTTTTCTCAGTCTACCGTATGGAAACATACCGGATGGGAAGCTCGCATTTCAGACAAGGGCTATCTGGAACAGATTATCTTTAAGGATAAGAAAGGTAATGACACCATTCCTTTCTTTCGTTCTGGGCAAGGTAACTGTGGTCCTTCTTTTTATGCTGAAATCAGTGGCAAAGAAACTACCGCAGCTTGGATACCTGACGGATATCTTTCTTATCGGAGCACGATAGACCAGGTGGAGTGCCGTCTAACGTATCAGTCATGGAAAGGGCAGCCGGCTTTGAAAGTTACTCTTGAAAACAAAGGGAATGTACCTTTTCAACCGACAAAGGCGGGACTGAAATTGGGAATCGATACTTATATGGATAAGTATCCGGACTGGTTTGGAAAATATTTCCCAACGCTGATGCGCAATGAAAAGACGCACTTCTACGGTTATCTGCAAACCCCTGCAGGACACGTTTTGGGAATTGTATCGCCACAGCCTGTAGCTTCATGGAGTGTGGCTTACAATCTGGGTTATCAAGATCCACCTCCACATTGGTTTATGGGGCACCGGATAGAGTCATTAAATCTGGATTTGATGAATGCATTACCTTTGCCCGAACGCAATCCACAAGATTTGTGGATGCTGAAACAAGGGGAGATCAAGAGCTGGACTATTGTGCTCATGGATATAAATCCGTTGGGGGAATTTGAACACGTTATACATAAGGCGACTGGCATACCGATGATCTCTATTGATCGGACGACTTATGTTCCGGGAGAAACCGCATCTTTTGAAGTTCTGTCTGGTTCTAAAGATATCAAAGTGTTGGATGATAAAGGGCAGGAGTTGAAGGTCAATATCCGGACACAGGGAGAGGGAGTAAAGCAAGTGTCGTGTGTACTGCCGGATGTCGGGTTGTATACAGTACGTGTCAGGGACAATGGAAAAGAAACAGAAGGTATTCTTTCAGTACATCATGACTGGAAATGGACTATGGAACAGGCACGTCGGAATGCTTTGAAATATCACCAGAAAGCTACTTCACACATAGAAAGTTGGTATGGCTTCCATTCTTCTTTTATTGCTGCACAATATTTTCCGGATGAACAACTGGATAAAGCTTTACGTGATCGCTTTGATTATTTATTCGGCTTGTTACATGATCAACAAAAGATGGAGCCTAAGTACCACGCTTCACGCATACAGAATACTTCGGGGACAATAGGTTTGTTAGTAGACAAATATCAAGCTTATGGTGATATAGCCGACTTACAGAAGGCTTCTCGTTTGGCAGACTGGTTGATGAACAATTGGCAACGTGAAGATGGTGCCTATGTCAATCATCATATTATTTATACCAGCGTTATCTATGTAGCGAAAAGTATGCTGGAACTTACTTTGGTCGAACGTGAGTTAGGCAAGAAGAATACTGTATGGGCAGAGGCGGTGGAGCGCCATTATCAATCTGCCAAACGTGCTATCGACCAGTTGGTTGCTTCACAAGGTGACTTTGAAACAGAAGGAGAACTTACTTTTGAGGATGGAATGATTTCCTGTTCTGCACTTCAGATTGGAATGCTGGGATTGATGCAGAAAGACGAAAAGGTGCGTAAACATTATACAGACGCTATGTTACAAATTCTGGAGAGTCATGATTGTCTTACCCAACTGCGAGTCCCCGATGCCCGCCGGAGGGGTGGAACCATGCGTTATTGGGAAGCACAATATGACGTGCAGATGTTGCCGAACATGTTCAACTCTCCTCACGGTTGGAGCGGCTGGCGTGGTTACGCTACCTATTATGCTTATCTGCTGACAGGTGAAGAACGCTGGTTGAAAGAAACTTATAATGCGATGGGAGCTTTTTCTCATCTGATTGATTATCGTACAGGAAATCTTCGCTGGGCATTTGTTGTAGATCCGTATCTGAAAGTAAAACAGGCTTGCAGTGCTGATACACATGTGACACAAGATTCATTGAGTTTTGGAAATCCACATCCTGAACTCTATGATACACGCGAATTTATTATAGGTGAACAATATGTGAATATGGTTAGTGATTGGCAGACAATTAATACACAGGATAACGATGTGCACGAAGTATTCAAGTGTATTGCTGAATCTATGCTTACTAACGCCTTTATTGTAGAACGTCCGGACGGCTCGGTTGTCGGATACAACTGTATTATTGAAAAGCAAGGAAATAAACTGAAGGTCAAAGCAAATGAGAAGCAAATAACTAATCTTCATTGTAACTTGAAGCATCCATTCACAGTCGTGTTTGATAAAGTAGATAAGGTGCTGGAGGCAAATTATTTGGGTTGGGCATTTGGAACGGATATCTATCAATAGAATAAAAGGATATATTTTATGAATTTCAAATTCCATATGGCGGTAGGGGAATTGCTCTGCTCATCTCAAGAGAGTTCGTACATAGTTTGATCGGCAGAATGGCTGAATTATGGTGGATAATAAATAAAGGCGTAGAAAGAGAACCAGTTCTCACTCTACGCCTTTGTTATTAGATAAATTATGAATTTACTTCACTTCCCAAGTATCATTAGTCATCAACAGCTCTTGGAAATTGTGGTATTTCTTTTTGCCTTTGATTTCTTCGATTTGTTCTGTAACTGCATCATTGTAGGTCGGAGCATCTACATCGCGGATTACACCGAGTGCAATCGGGAAGTCGGGACCTTCCATCAAGGCCAGTTTCAGTTGAAGTGTATTGTCCTGGCAGTGTGCATCGTGGATAAGAATATCTTTTTCTGTGATACCGTTTTCACCGAGTTTCACTACTTTCAGTCCGAAACCTTCCTGCATTAATCCGAATTCTTTGTTTTCACCGAACAACATCGGTTTACCATGTTCCAGATAGATCGCGTTCTTGGCACGTCCTTCTTTGGTTGCAACGCTGGCATGAGTTCCGTCGTTGAAAATAACACAGTTTTGCAGAACTTCGACAACCGAAGCACCTTTATGAGTGGCTGCTGCTTTCAATACTTCTACGGAAGCGGCACCGTCTACAGCGATACAGCGTGCAAAGAAACGTCCACGTGCGCCGAAAGCAAGTTCTGCCGGATGGAATGGGTCTTCTACTGTTCCGTAAGGAGATGATTTACTGACAAATCCACGTTCGGAAGTCGGTGAATATTGTCCCTTGGTCAAACCGTAAATGCGGTTGTTCAGCAGAATCATATTCAAGTCAATGTTACGGCGGACAGCGTGGATGAAGTGGTTACCACCGATTGCCAGGCCATCACCGTCACCGGAAATCTGCCAGATAGTCAAATTGGGATTAGCTACTTTGGCTCCTGTTGCAATAGCAGCTGCACGTCCGTGTATAGTGTGGAAGCCATACGTATTTACATAGTAAGGCAGACGGGAAGAGCAACCGATACCCGAAATTACGGCAATATCATGCGGAGCTGTTCCCAATTCGGCCATAGCCTTATGCAGTGAATTCAGGAAAGCGTGGTCACCGCATCCCGGACACCAGCGGGGCTGGCCTGATTTATAATCTTGTACGGTATATACTTTATCGCTCATCTCTTATTCCTCCAATAATTTAGTAAATGCATCTATCAATTCTCTCGTAACGAAACTGATGTTCAGTCCAGGCACTTTCATGCGCAGGTAACCTGCAAATTGTCCCAAGTTCTGTTCAGCTACCACGATCTTTTTATATTTACGTAATACGTCAGCCGTGTTCTTCGGTAGCGGGTTGATGTATTGGAAGTGGGCGAAAGCCACTTTCTTTCCATGTTCGCGCATATAGTCCATAGCCAGACGGAGATGGCCGTAAGTACCACCCCAGCCTACAATCAGCAAATCTGCATCTTTGTCGCCCAATACTTCGAGCTCGGGGATGTAGTCTGCAATTTTGTCCACTTTGGCTTGACGAAGGTGAACCATTTTATTGTGATTTTCCGGTTCGGTAGAGATTGCACCTGTTTCGTTACTCTTTTCAAGACCACCGATACGATGCATGAAGCCCTCTGTTCCCGGGATAGCCCAATAGCGTACACCAGTTTCTTCGTTACGTTGGTACGGAGTCCAGTTTCCTGCCATATCAGGAGTTACATACGGTGGATTGATAGCAGGATATTCATCCAAGTTAGGAAGTTTCCAGGCTGCAGAGCCGTTGGCTACAAAAGCATCAGTCAACAGTACAACCGGAGTCATGTGTTCCAAAGCGATTTTAGCTGCCATATATGCAGCATCAAAACAGTTGGTCGGTGATGTTGCAGCAATGACGGGCATCGGGCTTTCACCGTTACGTCCGTAGAGAGCTTGCAGTAAGTCGGTCTGTTCTGATTTCGTAGGAAGACCGGTAGACGGTCCGCCACGCTGTACGTTGACGATCACTAGTGGAAGTTCGCCGATAACGGCAAGGTTCATTGCCTCACTTTTCAGGCAGACGCCCGGGCCGGAAGTCGTAGTTACTGCCAGGGCACCGGCAAAAGCTGCACCGACAGCAGATGCACAACCTGCGATTTCGTCTTCGCACTGTACGGTTTTTACGCCCAGTGATTTATGTTTGGCTAATTCGTGCAGAATGTCAGTGGCCGGAGTGATAGGATAAGAACCCAAGTAGAGTTCCAGACCAGCTTTCTCGGCTGCAGCTATCAAGCCGTATGACGTTGCCTTATTACCATTAATATCTGTATAAAGTCCTTTGGATTTTGGAGCTTTGCTTTCGATCTTATAAGTAGAGACAGAAGCGTGAGTGTTGGCTCCGTAGTTGAAACCGTCGTTCAATACCTTGATGTTGGCTTCTGCAATTTCGGGCTTTTTGGCGAATTTCTCGCGCAGCATTTTCTCGGCTGCTGCCAGGTTACGGTTGAACAACCAACAAACTAACCCCAGCGTGAACATATTTTTACAACGGAGAACGGATTTGTTGTCCAGTCCTGAATCCTTCAGGCTTTCTTTACACATGGAAGAAATAGGCACTTCAAGTACTTCTTGCTTAACACCCAATTCTTCGAAAGGATTGTCAGTCTTGAATTGTGCCTTTTCTAAATCTCTGGCTTCGAATGAGTCGGAGTCGGTGATGATAAGTCCTTGCGGTTTACAGAATTTGATTTGTGTTTTTAGTGCGGAAGGATTCATTGCTACCAATACGTGACAACGGTCTCCGGGAGTGTAAACTTGCCCGGCGCCGATGTGTACTTGAAAACCGGAAACTCCGGTTAACGAACCTTGCGGAGCGCGGATGTCTGCCGGGTAATCGGGGAATGTACAGATGTCATTTCCTACCGTAGCCGACATGTTCGAGAAGATGTTGCCGGCCAGCTGCATGCCATCACCGGAGTCGCCGGAGAAACGTACTACGACTTCCTCCAATTCTTTAACCATCATTTCGTCTGCCATAATTTTTATTACTATATTTAATTTAAAAACTATTTTTACTTTCAATTTGTGAGCGCAAAGGTCGGAAAGTTAATCGAATTATCAAAATAAATCAGTCTTTATTGTCCTATTGACGCTGAATATTTGAAGTGTCTGGAAGGAACCTTTATTTTTATTCTTGTTAAATCAACAGAAACCGTTATCTTTGCAAGCAAATTTATAACGGCCTTGTAGTTCAACGGATAGAATAGAAGTTTCCTAAACTTTAGATAGGGGTTCGATTCCCCTCGAGGCTACTACAAAGAGGAATCTATAGGAAGTTGTGTTGTAGGCTTTCATGCTGTATCAAGTTTTAAGTTTTACAATAGCTTCTTTCAAGATTAACGTCTTATAGCTTATATTTGTTTTAATAATCAATAGAAAAAGCCTCTTCCGAACATCCGGAAGAGGCTTTTTCTATTTCTGGACTTTATTATTCTTCCGTAGCTGCCGGTACTACAACTTTTTTGTTCTTCATCATGTTGTATGCAATCGGAGATGCAATGAACAGTGAAGACAATGTACCGATAACAACACCGAGAATCATTGCGAATGCGAAGCTGCGGATTGAATCACCACCGAGGATGAAGATACACAGTAACACGATCAATGTACTCAATGATGTATTGATAGTACGTGCAAGTGTAGTGTTCAAAGAGTCGTTGAACAACTGACGTTTGTCACGTTTCGGATACAGGCCGAAGAACTCGCGCACACGGTCGAAGATTACCACTTTATCATTAATAGAGTAACCGATAGCCGTCAGGATAGCACCGATAAATGTCTGGTCAATTTCCAGAGAGAACGGCAGGATGCCCCAGAACAGTGAGTAAGCACCGATAATCATAATGGTGTCACAACTCAAGGCCACAATAGAGCCGATACTGTAAGCAATGTTACGGAAACGGAGTAGGATGTACAGGCCGATAGCAAGCAATGCCAATACAACAGAGTAGATAGCACCTGTCTTAATATCGTCTGCGATACTCGGACCTACTTTCTGTGAACTTACGATACTACCACCGGTATGATTGTCACGATCGATGAAAGTTTCCAAAGAAATGTTTTGAGTCAGTACCGGTTTCAGAGTTTCATACAAGTATGATTCAATTTCTGAGTCCACGTTGTTACCTGCATCTTCGATGCGGTAGTTTGTGCTGATACGTACTGTTTTCTTATCTGTACCGATAGCGATAACACTTACGTTAGCATCACCGAACTTGCTGGCAATTAGCTCGCGTACTTGTTCCGGTTCAACCGGGTTTTCGAACTGTACCTTGAAGTTACGTCCACCGGTGAAGTCGATACTCTGACTCAAGCCACGGATTGCAAATGAGCTGATACAAACGATAATTACTGCACTGACGATAATAAGGGACTTCTTGTTCGTACCCATAAAATCGAAACGTGTATTGGTCATCAGGTTCTTTGAAATCTTAGTTGTAAATGTCAGCCCCAGCCACTTATCTTTACTCATGAAGTGTTCGTAAACCAGACGAGTCATGAACACAGCTGTAAAGAAGGATACAAGGATACCGATAATCAATGTCGTAGCAAAACCACGAATCGGACCGGTACCGAAGTTGAATAGGATGATACCTGTGATGATAGATGTCAAGTTAGAGTCAAAGATAGCCGAGAATGCGTTGGAATAACCGTCAGCAAGTGCTTTCTTCACTCCCTTACCTGCGCGAAGTTCTTCTTTTGTACGTTCATAGATAAGTACGTTCGCATCCACTGCCATACCCAGTGACAACACCATACCGGCAATACCGGACATTGTCAGCGCAGCCTGGAAGGACGAAAGGATTCCCAGTGTAAAGAAGAAGTTGAGGATCAATGCCCCATTGGCAACCATACCCGGGATGATGCCATACATAGAGCACATATAAATCATCAACAGAATCAAAGCAACAACAAATGAGAAAATACCCGCATTGATAGATTCCTGACCCAGTGACGGACCTACGATATCTTCTTGTACGATGTGAGCCGGAGCCGGCATCTTACCTGATTTCAATACGTTAGCTAAGTCCTTTGCCTGCTCCGGAGTGAAGTGACCTGTAATCTGTGAACGTCCGCCTGTGATCTCAGTGTTTACGTTTGGTGCAGAATATACATAGTTATCAAGAACGATAGCGATAGCACGACCGATATTCTGTTTGGTCAGTTGAGCCCAACGGCGTGCACCGTCAGAATTCATAGACATGCTGACAGCCGGTTTGCTGTACTGGTCGAATTCGTCTTTGGCATCTGTTACTACGTCACCTTCCAACGGAGCTTTGCCGTTGCGTTCGGTAGATTTGATTGCATACAATTCGAAAGTCTGACCTTTTTTGTCAAATTCGGAAGGAGAAACACCCCATTTCAGACGGAGGTCTTTTGGAAGTTCTGCTTTGATTTCCGGCATAGCCAGATATTTGTTAATGTCTGCAGTGTCCTTGTAGTTTGCATATCCGATAACCGGACCCTGCCCACTAGAGTTTAATTGCAGTATAGACAGCAAAGGATACTGTTTCTTGATCTCTTCCATGTTCGCAGCAGTTGCATCATCTTGTTTGGCGTCTCCTTTCAGAGCGGCAGCAAGGCTGTCGGCAGCACTTACGGCTTTCTTAGTCGGAGTTGCTTCGGTAAGAACAGCAGCTTTTGTAGTGTCTGTTGTAACAGAATCAGTAGTTGTTTCCTGAGTTAACACTGCACGCAATTTAGCGTCTGCTGACTGCATAGCCGGAAGAATTTCTTTGGCGGTATATGTTTCCCAGAATTCCAGGTTAGCCGAACCTTGAAGAAGTTTTCTCACACGTTCCGGTTCTTTGATACCCGGCAATTCTACCATGATACGTCCCATTTTGTCTTCCAGGCTCTGGATGTTCGGTTGAACCACACCAAAGCGGTCGATACGGGTACGAAGTACGTTGAATGAGTTCTCAACAGCCGCTTTTACTTCTTCTCTCAATACTTTTTCAACTTCCGCATCCGTTGATTTCTGGCTAACTTTGTCTTTCAACTGTTGTGTAGCGAATAGTTCGGAAAGTTTCGCGTCCGGAGCAATTCTGTGGTATTCCTTGACAAACAGGGTAATTACATCATCCTGACTGTTGATAGCCTGTTTTGCTGCTGTTGCCAATGCGTTATTGAAAGCTTCGTCCGGCTTGTTGTCAGCCAGTGCTTTAATAACATCAGGTACAGAAACTTCAAGGATAACATTCATACCACCTTTCAGGTCCAAACCTAAACTAATCTCCATTTCACGACATTGTTTCAGCGTCCAGTTACCCAGCCAGACCTTCTCATTGGAGAGAGAGTCAAGGTAGTCTTGTTCTACTTTCATGTCGCCGTTCGCAATTTCTTTCGCCTTGTTGTTATAATGGCGTGTTACGAAGGAGAAGGAGAGGTAGAACACGCATACCAGCGTGAGTAATACCGCAAAAACCTTTACAAATCCTTTGTTTTGCATTTTACTTTTA
>NZ_MNQN01000024.1:0-16447 GCF_001915455.1 Bacteroides sp. 43_46
GTTGAACTCTATCACGACATTGATATAATCTTTCCAAAAGCTGTATTCAGCACCTATATTCATTGTACGGGCGTCATATTCAGCCATAAGGTTCAGTTTATTAACGGCTTTCATCAAAGGCTGATTGCCGAGTAATTGAAAGCGGAAATTAGCACCTATGGCAGGACCATTCAAATGATAATCTGTCCGTTTGTTATAGACGTATGCCAAATGGATACCTAACTCTCCTGTATTTCTAATAGACAGATGTTTTGTAACAGCCAGATAATACCGCTGCCAATGACCGTTTCCGGATGCACTACCAGTCATACCGATACCATAATCCTTTTCAGAAGTCCTGTCATTGGTACCGGGATCGTTCGCTCCTAACACAATCTGAGGAGTCCATTCCTTCCACCAGCCTTCTTTCCAAAGGCGCAACCTGCCCGAGAATTGACGATCCTGATTGCAATATTTGCCCCAGACTGATTCCGGATAATACGTACTGCCATAAGGAGCCTTATGCAAAGTACAGGTATATCCTACTTCCAACCAAGGAAAAATGGTTATATTAATAAAATAATTACCCGTATCATAACTCCAATGCCCCGGTGTCGCTTCCGTATCCAGAAAAGCGCAGCCAAACATAAAAGTCTTGTCACGCTGCATCTCCCCTGTCGGCATGTGAAGCAAACCTGTCGTTCCATACACAAACTGGGCTCTCAAAGCAGACGGACACAACAGAAGCACCATCAGCCCGACCAATGAAAGTGTTCTCATTTTTTCAGATTTTCATAAACATCAGCCACCCGGAGAGCTATTCCATCCCATCCATACTTTTCCATATCGTAATGTACCTGTTTAAAATCCCCATCTATTATTTCCTGTAATCTATCAGCCAGCTGCTCTATATTACCGGTTTCAAAATAACAGCTGGCATCCAGCCCCATTTCTTTATTGGCGGGAATATCACTCACAATGACAGGCAACCGGTAACTCATGGCTTCCAACAGAGCGATAGGAAGCCCCTCATGCGACGAAGGCAACACATAACAACGGGCGTTTGTCAAAAGTGAATGTAGTTTTTTCCCTTTCACGAATCCGGTCAGTATCACCCCGTTTTCCCTCGCTTCCCTTTTCAATGCACGCGAATATTCATCCTCAAAATCCGTATCTCCGGCTAACACCAGCCGACATCCTTTTTTATCCACCCTCCGAAAAGCCTCCACCAAATGATGAAGATTCTTTTCGGGTACAAAACGGCACATACCCAATATGTAGTTTCTTTCAGTTATCCCCAATTCCCTAAAATACTCAGGACAGTTCGTATAATCGGGACAAGGCACACCATTATAAATCAGATGAACCTGCTCGGTTCTACCATATTTCCGTCTGATCAGATTGCGGATCACCTCACTGATGACTATTACCTCATCCGCAAACAGGCATCCCATCCGCTCTCCCCATTTCAAAACCATTTTGGCCATAATCCCCCATTTGTCACGATCATAGTCCGGCCCATGGTGGGTAAACACCACTTTCAGTCCCAACATTTTAGCATACGGTACAAGCAATGCCGGTCCGATGGCATGGATATGCAATACATCCGCCCCCAACTGTTTTGCCTTATTCACCGCCTTGAACGTATGAACAATCGCTTCAAACGATTTCTGTTTAGGAGATTCTATATCTATCAGTTTCACACCGTTCCATTCCGTCAACCCGTCATGCACATAATTCTTCCGGCGGATAACCGTCACATCCTCCCCCCTCCTTGCGATACGCGGAAAAAGCTCCTCACAATGCGTTTCCACACCACCCATCACATCGGGAATGCCACGGGTACCGGTCACAATAATCTTCATAAAGAATAAAGCAGTTTAAAATAAAAACAGTAGATTTGCGACATTAAATGTCAATCAGCCAATGAAAATATTCAATTTCATAAAAGAAGTACTGCAATATGCCGGAATCATCATTCTGTCATGCCTTTCGGCACTTTGGCTGATGATTACAGGAAAAAAGAAAAAGTAAGTTAGAATACTAGAACTTTTCCCTTAAATCTCCCTGGCAGGGATCTTGCCCTACATCGCACCATTTTTTATCCAGACAGACTGTTTTTCCCTGCATGGAACGAAGTTTATTCTGCAACGCCCACTTCAACGGATATTTTATATATTTATGCATCACCGGAGAGGCTGTGCCCACCATCCAGCAATTTTTCGGGCATTTACGCACCATGGCACGTACTTCCTCCGCCTTTTTGCTTGTCCAAATAGTCATAAAGTCCGGAGTTTCATGAATATTCCCCATCGACTTCTTCCAATATTTCTCTTCCAGACCGTTACAGGGAAACACATCACCAAACGGGTCTATAAAGAAATTAGCACTTCCCGCCTCACAAGGCAGCATGCGCCTTCCCCCTTCAATATAATTTATCAGTCCCATATTGAACCAAGCACGAAACCAACTCTTCGGGTGATTCTCCTTCAACTGCCATTCTATCAGTTGCTCAAAGTCACCGCACACCTCGTTCTTGTTGGTGATGACATTGTCGTCCTTATGAAAGTAGTACGAGTTATGAAAGGCGGCTGTAGCAAATTCCATTCCCAGTGACTTGCTGAGCTGATACAATGAAAGCATATCCTTTGAATTATTATTCGACACGGTACAGCCGAAACCGATATCCTTCAAGCCCATCTCTTTCAATGCCAACAATGTACGGAGTCCTTTATCAAACCCTCCGGCATGTCCGCGTAGTTCGTCGTTTTTACAACTCAAACCCTCAATACTGATTCGAATTCCGATGATAGGGAACTGTTTCGCCAAGGCAATCACCCTGTCCTCAAACCATCCGCTTGTAGAAATCACAATCCGGTCTGTATGCTTGTAACATTCCTCCACTATTTCCGGCAAATCTTCACGAATGAAAGGCTCACCTCCCGTCAGATTGATGAATTTCAACTTAGGCAATGACTTCAGGTCACTTGCTTTTATTTCTTCACTCTTGTTAGTGGGGTTAAACCATATATTACACATCTTGCACTTCATAGGGCAACGATATGTAAGGATTATGCTTGCATCGGTGGGATGCAAGGAACATTTGTTAACCATAAGTTGTTTGATTTAATTATTCACTATTCCAATTTTTCTTTCATATTTTCAATGAAAGAGTTAAAAGCAACCTTTATATCTTCCAATTGAGGATTGGAATTTTTAACGAGAACAGATGCATAGTAATCAGTAGATTCTACTTCCACTTTAGTGGACAAAAAAGTAAAACTTTCCCGTTGTTCATATTCATAATACCACATGGAAAACAAACGGTTACGAATAGCCTGTTTACCATCCGACATATCACAAATATATAATATAACAGGATTGTTTTCTAAAAAGAATGTTTCAAGAATTACCCAAATAGTTTCCCTGACCAACGGATCTTTTACAGAATGCTTACCTTGTGATTCCAAAATAAAAAACTGAAACGCATTCTCATCCATAAAAGTATAGTCCTCAACAAACCCTACCTCATAGACAGAACCATATTGGGTTTCAAATCCTAAACTACCATTATTATTTATATAAACTTTATAGGGAGATAAAGCATTGACACGTTCTATTGGCAAATCTATCACATCATGCAAATTTTGCCATTTTAAATCCCATTTTTTCCAATTCTTCTAAGGAATACCCCTTTTTGAGATATTCTATCAACGTGCGTTTGCGGTCTGTCGCCTTCTTCATAGCAGCCAACGCCTCTTCCTTGGTTTTAAAATTCTTAATAGCCATCCGATATTTCTTGATGATACAAAAATACTAGTAATAAATGAATTATCCAATATTTCCCTGTCTTTTCTTTCCATTATATACTATAAAGCAACAAATCAACCCTGATACAAATTCATAATCTGTTGATAATACATTTCTGCACCATACAGTTCCTGTCCCTTTCCTGCTATCATTTCATAATTGAGAGGATGTTGCATCATACTTTCAATCTTCATTCTCAGATCCTCTTTATTACGACTCTCAAATGTCATGCCGGTAACACCCTCTTCTATCAGTTCAGGGATTCCTCCGATGCGTGCTCCCAGTACAGGTGTACCCAAACATTGCGCCTCTATCACAGACAAAGGATTATTCTCATACCACTCCGAAGGTATCACTGAAAAACGTGCTCTTCCCACTAACTCCTTTATATCATTCCATTGTTTAAAGCCAACAAATTCCACGTTATTCCCAGCTACGATCTTTAACTCCTCCAGCAAGGGCCCCCCTCCAATCACCACCAATTTATATGGTAGAGCATTTGCCGCCTCTATCAAGGTCCTTACTCCTTTTTCAGGACTCAATCTCCCTATGAAACAGTAATAATTTCCCCTTTTGGTATAATCCTTACCATAACATTTCTCAGTATCAATAAAATTACATACTGTTTTTATTTTTTTACTATCGAATCCCCCTTGTCGCATCTTCTCTGCCATAAACCGACTAGGGCAAATAAAGATATCCGTGCAAACTTCCAATCGTTCACGATTCCACTTCATAGACTCCCAATACGATAAATAACTTGCCAAGCGTGAATGCTTCATACATTTATATTCCAAGACTTTACGCTTATCCGAAAAACATTCTTCGCATATAGTATCTCCATTACGCAAACAGTCATAACGCGGACAAAGCAGCTTGTAATCATGCAATGTCCATATTACTTTTATTCCTTTTTGATGCGCAATTTCTGCAATAACCGGAGATAGTTGAGAATGAATATTATTCAGATGAACAATATCAGGACAAAAGTCATCCAATAATGCCGTAAATTTACGTTTTACTTCATTCGTACCAAAGGGGCGTAACAACGCCTCAAGCATACCTAATCCCGGCTTGAACTTTACTTCACCAGGAAAGTACTTGCTCCATGGTGTTTCTATATTATCAGGATACTGCATGGCGAAGATTGCCACTTCATGACCTTTCCGCTTCAACAATTCCTCAAGGTTTATGGTACAGACACAGTCGCCGCCACGGCGGTAATAGAATTTATTCGAGAGTAAGATTTTCATTATCACAGAAGAATCAATATTTTATCATTATGTATAAATTATTTTAATATTTTCAATCTTCATATAACCCCCAATAACTATTTATTAATGTACCTTCACCATATATATTAAGATAGCTTGTTGGATCTACACTCAAATTTTTACCAAATATTAAAGATTTCATCTTTCTTTCCAAATCATCTATATCATTAACTTTAAATAACACAACATTTAAAGTTGCATTATCTTCAAAGAAAGGAATTGTAGAGGCTAATACTTTTTTATTAAAGTAATATGCTAAAGACAATACCCCTGACATTGTTGCAGAACGATAAGGATAAACAATAAATTTTGCCTTTTTAAAAAGATATGCGACTTCTTCATCTTCTATAAAACGATTTATTCGAATAATGTTTTCATTATGAGTTTCAATATCAAAGCCTCTACCTGCAATCACTAATTTTAGTGACTTACATGTTAAATTGCAATACGCATCAACCAGCAAATCAACCCCTTTATATTTATCTACTGTTCCAAAAAACAAAATATATTCTTTTAAGCCACTTACTTCTAATGGCATTTTTTTACCATTTATTATCAATGATGTAATTAGAGAAGGAAATGAAGTGTATTTCACTTTCTTACATGGATATATTTCTTTCAGTTCCTTCAATTGGAAATAAGAGGAAGTCGTAAGATTAGGAATTATATTCCTACATAATTTATATCCCCATATAATATATTTTTGCATCAAATAACCCAATAAAGTTTTTCTTACCACCTCATGTGGATGCAAATCATGCACTGTGTAGTAAAATGTTCTTTTATTATTCAAACAAATATACAAAGCTAATGTAAAATCACCTGTCAAAAAATGAACAGCATCCGGATTAATACTTTTTTCCAATTGCGATAAATGTTTTATTATCTCTAGAGGCCATAGTTTATAAAACAATTTCATCATTTTACTCTTTGGGTATTCCAAGAAAACAGGGTTCGCTTCTTGTAAAATTATATTCCTATAAGAATAAATACCTGAATTAACACAAAGACAGTGTACTTCAAATCTATCATCCTTAGCTAAAGCATTTATAGCAGTAGCAGCAAAAGGAATCATTCCCGAAGCAAATTCAGAAGCAACAAATAATATTTTCTTCTTCATTACAATCTATAATGTTTTCACTCTTGAATAATATAATATTAAGAACAAGAGAAATAATAGTAAGATTTCACAAGAGCCAATAGTAGATGCAATCCCCCCCATAAGTATGATGAATAAAGCTATAATACGGCTATAATAGAACCTTTTATCATCCATTACCATTCCATATAAATAATGAATAAATAATAGCCACAAGATATAGAAGATAAAATAGTAATATCCAAAATTTATATATAAATCATTACATAAAGTCGTATAAATTCCCCCACCTTCAAAATCATAGTTTGCTAATTCTTTTAATTTATAATCAAATGACAAAGGCTTATCCGGCCACAAAAAACGAGGTATGAATTTTACAAGACCAGTATAATATTCCTCTCCCCAAAAGAAGTTCTCCGTACCAACCGCATTCATGATAGGAATAGAATTAGCTTGATAAAGAATTACTGGATAAGAAAAGAATACTGCAATTTGGGATGCTATAAGAGTTAAGTCTCCACCTCTAATGCCTTGTAATGTACCGGCTGCTAATGGCATAGCTAAATAATATAAGACATATTCATACCACTTAAAACCTCTTTTCTTCAAATGAAAAAACAGTAAAAATAATGTAACCCCAACAAGAACCCCTCCTTTATTTCCTGTTGTCAAAAATAAGAAAACGCTCAAACAAAAAGAATAAAAAGCAACGACTTTATAATAACACTTCCATGTCTTTTGGAGAAAAAGAACAAGCATTATTATTTGTATCCCTAGCATTGGAATATCCCTAATAACCCCAACTCCTATTTCACTAGTTCTTCTTAAATCTTCTATATTATTCCCCCTTAACAAATTAATTAATACTCCAGACATTACTCCAGCCCACAATAAAAAAAACACAAAACAAGAAAGTAGTATCTTTCGTTTCTTATTCAATTTAATAGACGACAATGGAAGATTTATTGATATTGGGACTTGTGCCTGCTTTCTAAATAGAAATAGAAACGAAAGGTTTATAATTGCTGCTGTAAATGTCGTATACTGAATATTCTCTGGAACATCTGGATAAAAAAATAGAAATGGAATAGCATCATTAAAGATAAAGTTCAAATAGATTAATATATATGGAGAGAAAATATATAATGTTCTTATTCTAGAATATTTTAAAAATAGATAAACAACAATTAGAATATATAGATATAATAAAAGTTCCATCATCTCATTTTTTCAAATATTTCCTCCCACCTATCTACCACAGTTTCGATATTAAAACGTCTGCAAGTTTCTAGCCCCTTTATTGCTAATTTATTTCTTTGCATTTCATCTTTCATCAAAGACTTTAAAGATTCTGCAAACATAGTAGTATTACCATAAGAAATCAACACACCATTTACATCATTATCAATAATATCATGCACAGACAAAAATGAATCCATAACAATCGGAACTACCCCATTTTGCTGCGCCTCAATTATCGACATTGGAAATCCTTCAAATGCAGATGTCATAGCAAAAATAGAAGCTCGCTTATAATAAGGTATAGGATATCGCCTCCCCTCAAAATGAACATTGGGAATATTATTATTGCGTGTAAAATCTAAGTAAAAGGATTTATCCTTACCATCACCTACAATATATAAATGCCATTCATTAAATTCTTTATCTAATTGAATATGCTTCCATATCGTCAATAATTTCGATATTTTTTTATTTGATTCTAACAATCTTCCAACAAATAAAACCTCTTTCCTCTTTTTACAAATTTCATCCATAGAAATAAAATTATCAAAGACCAAAGGATTATAACACCAGTCCAATTTTTCAACCGATTTTGGATTTCTCAATTGTATATATTGGTCTTTAAACTGAGGCGAAAGAAATAATACTTTATCACTAAAGATTAACAATTTATCTATAACAGATAATTGTCTTTCTTTTTCAAAGAAACGGTATAGCAGAAAAAAGACACGCTTCAAAATTGATTTCAAACAAAAACCTTCTATCACACTACGAGTATAAAGAGCCGTATGATGAACAGAAATTATTTTCGCATTAAAAAAACTTCGTAATGGAGATAAAAAAACAACAGGCCACCATTGATTGATTATAAAATCAAAACTATTCTGCTGATACAATTTTAAAGCGATAGTAATCTTAATACCATCATCACTATCATAAGTATATTCATCACACCTCACATCCGGTATTCTTACCGCCTTGATAGAAGGATCAATATAGGGCAATTCATTTGTTTCAGAATCCTTAAAATAAAAGACTGTAACAGCATGCCCTCTCTTCGCCATCTCATTAGCTAAACAAATAGTTACTGTTTCACCTCCTCCATAAATAGGCCAAAGTCGCAATAAAAATACAATATTCATATTTACAAATAATCAGTTTAACAATGTATTCAAAAAAGAATTCACTGTATTTAGTTTCAAATACTCTTGACCATCTATGGTCATAAGCTTGTTTAGCAGGCAAGACTCTAAAAAAGTTTTAATACCCAATATTTCCACATCACTACTTATATATCCTAATTTCGATTTCCGAACTATTTTACCCAACATATTTGAGCTAGGAGAAAAAACTGGAACATTAAACTGTGCTGCATATCCTAATACTCCACTACTTTGTGAATTATTCAAATAAGGAATTAAAAGGACATTCGATGATTTACATATAGCAGATATTTCCTCATAAGAACAAAAATAATCCTTTATTATCAGCCGATATTTCTCACTACATTCTGCTGCCAGTCTATAAAACTCATCCTTTATATCCAAATCTATTTTTCCTGCAAAAACAAAGACAAATTGATTTCTATCAACAACAGACATTTCTTTTATCGCTTTCAATATGTTAAGTGTTCCTTTTCTTTCAGATAAGACTCCAATATGAGAAAGCACAATAGCATCTTCTTTTACAGCATTATCTTTTCTAAAATCCGGCAAAGTTAGTGTAATGGAAACATAAGGATCAGATATACGATCAAACTTCATTGTCTGATATTTACGATTAAAAAATGCAGCAGAAGATGAATCATTACAAATACATATTTTCTTGATTGACTTGTTATGAGCCATCTTCCAAAATATAATTGACTTTAAGATTCTTTGCTTTATAGATAAGTCAGCCCATTCATATAAATAAATATAATAATATATGCCAATATAGGAAACTTTTTTCATCGTCATAAAAGCAAAAAGAGGGTCTAAACAATCATAAGAGCACATTATTACATCTGTTATATCGTACTTCCGTATCTTTTCATTTAATAATCTATTCCCCCAATATGACTTTAATATTTTTTTAGTATGATGCAATCTTTCTAATTCCCTAACTGTCAGATATCGCAGTATAATATTTTTCTTAAGCACTAATTGCTCACATTCAATATGTTTTTTAAAATCCGGCGAGAAAATAAAATAATAGGTATTCTTTTCATCATCTATCGCATAATGATATATATGAATAAAATACTCTAGGACATGCCCTCCAAAAGAAGTATACATAAATAAGAAACGTTTCATCACCTATAATTTAGAAATCATACAATGGTACAATGCCTTAAAATCAGACCAATATCTGCATTTAGGTTCTATTAACCTATCTCCCAAACTTCCAGATATCCCTCTCCAATATAAGAAAAAGGGTATCTTATGAATTCTTATTTTCCCTTTATTCTGACGTAAAGAATCAAATAACAAGTGTTCAAAGTAATATCCTACTGAATCATCTATATGAAATTTATCTTTTAGAAAGATATTCTCCAAATATAGTATTTGTTACAGACAAAACATCGTGAATCTACCGAATTGTTTTGGGGTGGGACAACACAAACAAAATTCTTACTTGGACTTAGTTTATCCATATAATGTATCAATCGATTTATATTAATCAATTGTAACCTCCCTGTCAACTTAAAAATCAACACATCATCAGTAATAAATTCAGATTTGGCCATTGCATATTCCAATATAAGCGCCTCTCCATACCCTTTCCCTTTTCTCTTATCAAAACATAGATTGCCATCAAAACACAAAAATTCAATTCTATGCTGGAAATCTTTAAACGAAGATGAGATATCAGTTCCTGAATTTTCAACAAATACAATTTTTCTCGTTGTGTTTTTTAGGTAAAAATTCAAAGCCTCGATGTATTGTTTCTTTCTCACTCCTACATCTGCCAAACAAGTAAATGGCATACCATCAGGATTAATACAAGCTGTTAGTAATAGTATATATTCCATATAAAAGACTATTTGTTTTTATTTAATCCAAATTCCAGAAGCAGTTCCTCTAATAATTTTGGTTAATTGTTTTTTAGCTACAAATGCTTGAATCAAACAAACACTGATAGGCACTAATAACATCACAGTTATTCCATATTTAGAACACAAAAAGTACATTGTCGGAACAGAAATAAAAGCAGATACCAAATAGACGACCAACTGCAATCGGATTTTGCTTGTTCCATTTATCATATATATATATATTCCACATAAATTCTGTACTAAAATATAAACACCTACCATTACTGATAGAGATAATGATATTTTAACACTATCTCCGACCCATATATCATAAAAAGTACTGGATACAAGAATCATTATTATTAATACACAGATACTTAGTTTCCAAATCATCTCCATTTTCTCTATTACGTTTTTCATCCACAAAAAATCTTTTTTAGTATACGCGTCAGCACATGCAGACCAAAAAGGAGTTACTATAATCATCATAGCCATATTAAGAATATTAAAATATTTATATGCAATATTATATGCCGTCACGTTTTCAGGTCCACAAACACGAACAATAATTATATTTATCACTTGAAATATAAATAACATACATACCATAATAATAAAAAACTGTGCACCCAATCCTATGATTTTTTTTGTTAAAGCCCAATTTATTGTATTCATACTTGGAGCTACATCACAGTATCTTTTTGAAGAAAAAACGAAAAAAGAAGCTACAAATAAGACTAATAATGGAATGACAGATAAAGCAAAAGCTAAATATAATAAACGACCAGCAGTTACCCTAATTAAGATACCAATTACAATTAAAGACATAATTTGTCCAATAACTATAAATAAAGATGAATAAACCGGTCTTTGGTCTGCGGTTAGCATCGTTGGTAACACACTTGCAATCATATTCAAACAGAGTGTTATAGTCAGTACAGCAAAAACTAAACGCAATTCATGACCATATTCTAAACCAACATTAAGTAATGAACTCCAATCCAAAAAACTATTAATAACAAGAACGACAAATGCCATAGTAACGAATATTATAGTCAAGACAGCATAAGTCGTGCTGACATATTGTTTAGCTAATTCCCTATCATTTAAAGCCATTGCTTCCGTAAAACGGTTTCTAAATCCATGAGCAAAGCCAAAATCAAAATAACTAATCCAGGCAACAATCGAACTAATAGTTAGCCATAAACCATACTGAGCAGAAGATACATAATTAACTGTCATAGGCACTAATATCAAAGAGATAATAATACCTATAATTTTTATTCCAAAAGAAGCTATAATATTTCTCTTGGCAAGAACATTTCTCTCATTGCCTTTTTTTAAATAAATATCTATTCTATTTTTGATAGCTAATAAATTCATTTCAGATTTTGCTACACTCCTATAAAAGAAATTTAACATTTTTGATTAATTATTTATATGATATTTTTTTATAAAAACACCATCCTTACCGCCATATCATGCCACCTATAGTAATCCCTTGCCGCCAACAAATTATCAGACAAAATTTTATGATAAACACCATCACACAAAACAACATGTTTGCGAAAACACCCCTCAACCTCATCAACAGGCACAGAAGCCATCACCACATACTCCGGACAACCTGGAACACAAAACAAAGAAAGTTCACTTTTCGGAAACAGACCGCACAATCTACAGGCGGAACGCTCAAATGCCACCCAATACGTACCTATATGATATAGGTGCATAAACCGGTCATTATTCTTTTCCCTATTCAGTATATCAGTGTGGCTGTTTTGGATAAGCCGTTGAAGGAGTACACCAGAAGGAACCACTTCATTCATAGTTATATAAAGTAAATATTATCAGATGACTCACTTTGTACAGCATGACAAAGGATTTAAATAGGAAAAGTAATTCAAGCAAGACAAATACCATCATTTCTTTTTAGGTTCTTTAATCACTTCAATCAAATCCGGCGAAATAGTTGCCATAGCCATGGCAATGATTCCCTGAATGCAAATGACCACCCTGCGGTCTCTTGCCCCTTTCACCTTTATAAAGATACCTTCATACCCCGCAAAGTCTCCCCCGATGATGCGCACCCGTGTTCCTTTAGCCGGATTGATTTCCTCCGGTTTGAAAAAAAGCAGATGCTCGTCATACGTGCCTGCAACGGCTATGAAGTCCCTCATTTGCCCATCGGGCACAATGATTTTCTCACCGCTACGCGAGTCAGTCATATACTGAAGATAAGGAATATCTTTTTTCAATTCCTTCATATCAGTCTGTGTGATATGGATAAAGATAAGATTATGAACTACTGGGACCAGCTCGCGCACCTTACGTTTCTTTGCCATGCGGATAACATAATGCATGGGAATGAAACTGGATACCCCTTGTTGGTCCAGCAGATTCTTCACATCCAGTTCGCGACGGTAAGTGACCCGCATGGCAAACCATTGTGTTTTTTCACAACAAAACATACTCTTGGGGCTTTGACGTACGTATATCTTTCTGTACTTCAATCAGTTACATTACCCTTTCGGATAATACAAGAAGTTTTGACTTCTTTTTTATGAAGGTCGGCCGGAAGCTATTTCATGATAGGAGATATGGAATCTACATTATTAATTGATGCAGCATATCGGGCCAACTTTGACCTTCCGCAGATTCCCGAACCGGATGGTTCTTATGTGTTAAATCAGAAATTGTGATACGTATATAAAGAAAAAGCGCGGGAATCTGTACCTGTTACTCATCCTGCACTTTGAGGCCTTCGCATTGCCCACCCTGTCCGAACGAGCAACGCAGAAGCCCACGCCGATATGTACAACTTGAATACCTCTTTGACCAGCAAAGATGAAACAAGAACATTAACATATCGCGCAGACACCTACTGTTGCTTTGTTTGTGGCAGGGTTAGAAATTTGCGAAGTTTCAAAGTGCCAAGAACAAAACGCCAAGTAAACGTCTTTTCTATATATATGTATTTTCCACTCTCCCATACCCCCCTTACGGAAGTATCAGCATGGAAAACACGGCAAAGATACGGAATTATAAATAGAATAGAAAATAATTCCCATTTTTTGTACCCATGAATTTCTTTTTTGTAATCCGCCACATCATTTTTACAATAAATTTGTGCACATTGTGTCTTATCTCGTACCAGAAAGCACGCTTTTTTACGTACATCCCGCAGGGAGCCACACATACGTACAGGACTATGAATGCGTACGTATGTGAAATCATGGCCGAAAGATCCAGAATTCCACCTCAAAAGACAAGGACGTTTTTTCAAAAGATCAAGAGCTTTTCAGAAAAGATAACGGCCTTTTAGGGAAAGAACAGGAGCTTTTTTTAGTAGGGAGTAACAAAGAAGTTTTTCGGCAAAAGTCTGTCACATCTGTCACAGCAAGCTTAAACTTATTAATAAACAGGAACTTACAGGTGTGACGGATAGTGTGACAGATAGGTGACGGACTTTTTATCTGTCACAACATACAGATAAAAAGGTACTCTGCCAATCATCCTTAGAAGCAAGGTTAAAGAGTAGTCAACAGACAGTGTCAAACTACATTCCGAAGTCTCAGGCTTACAGTGGAATAGAAAGTTCCACCGGTTGGAACAGCTTGTTTCATCAATATGGAATAATTTATTCCACAGTGAGGAACTATTTATTCCAACCGGACAAAACCATTTGTTCCGCCCTTATGGAACAAGTTATTCCACTGCGGAAAGCCATTTGTTCCTAATGGTGGAACACACTATTCCACAGTGAATTATGCAGCAAAGTCCAATGACTGTATAGCTTTGAAAACCGGACATACTACTGATGATTCCATACACATTGACATGATTCAGACATCGTGTGACAGATAAAAGTCTGTCACACATCTGTCACACTATCCGTCACACTAGTAAGCATCTGTTTATCAACAAGTTGAAAACAACTGTGACGGATGTGACGGACTTTTATGAAAAAAACTTTTTTTGTCGCTCCCAACTTTGTTGTGGATCTTGGCTGATAACGATGACTAAAATAAAATTACCTCACCTCTTTCCACTCGGAAATGGTTCGCGTCTGTGAAGAAAATACCACTCCTATACAAACTATTTTTCGCTTATCCGCCAGATAAGGTTGGGCATATCCTTTTTCTTCTATCTGACGCAAGGCTTCATCGGCGCTGCCGTCCAGTTTGAATTCAAAAATATAAATATATTGCGGAGTCTCGAGTATGCAGTCCACCCGTCCCCGGCTTTGTGTCTGTTCAATGCGGAGGCAATATACCCCTATAAGACGGAGAATGAGATAGAATGTGTACTGGAAATGCTTCTCGGTCAGTTCCGGAGTCTTGGTACTGTCATGCGAATCGTATGGGATACCGGACAAGAAAGCTGTGAGGGAATCGCGGAAAGCAGCTGTCTTGCCCGCATTCAGCAGACGGACAGAACTGATCAGCCAACTGGAAACGGAAACTCCCTGTACTTTGAAATAATCACTGGCCAACAAGCTAAGGAAACCTCTGCGTACTTCATCATTGGGGAAATCCAGCAGATAGGAATGGGTATATTTATCGTAATCCTTGATAGTAAGATATCCACTCTGGTAAATCATGGGAAGAGGGCGTTCCACATCAGCTTTGTAATCGGCAAACAAGGATGCGTCATAATATTGCCCCACCAATTCATTGATCTGCTCGTTGCTATGCTGCAACAGCCGGACCAGATAGGTAGGCGTGCCCGAGGCGAACCAGTAGTCACGGATTTGTAAAGAATCAAAAGCGTTCAGAATACTGAAAGGGTTATAAATATCAAGCATATTTTCACTGAAGTGATAACCGTCATATTGTGCTTTCAGACGTTCTTTCATTTCCTCATACGTGCATTCGTCTTTTTCGGCCAACTCGGAAATAGGTTCATGGAAATAACGCTCCATTTCCTCCTGGGTGATTCCGCACAGTGATTCATAACGCGGGTCCATACTGATATCTTTAGGCTGGTTGAAACCGCTGAAGACACTGACTTGCGAAAATTTGGTGACTCCCGTCAGCATCACGAACTGCAAATATTTATCAGCTCCCTTGAAGGTAGAATAAAAAGCTTTCAGCGTATTCCGGTTCTCTTCTTCCAAGGGGGTATCAAGCACATCGAGAATGGGTTTGTCATATTCGTCAACGAGCACCACGGCACGCCGTCCTGTCTTTTCGCTGGCGCGACGCAGTAATTCGATAAAACGGGTTCCCGGTGTTGTGTAATTGGGATTCTTGCCATACATATCTTCCCAATTTCCCAAATAGCCTTCAATAGCAGCTTCCAGCACTCCTTCTTTGGCAAAGTTATCACCGTTGAAATCTATATGAAATACCGGATATTGAAACCAGTCTTTTTCCAGTCCGGCAATGGCAAGTCCTTCAAACAACTCTTTTCGCCCTTCATAATAGGCTTCAAGGGTACTGATCATCAAACTTTTGCCGAAACGGCGCGGACGGCTGAGAAAATAGATACTTCCTCTGCTCACTAACTGATGGATGAGGGCAGTCTTGTCTATATAAACATATCCGTTTTCGCGGATGCGGCTGAAAGTTTGTATGCCGATAGGGTATTTCATATTTTGATGTATTTAGTGCATGATATTGCAAAGATAACCAAAACCAACCGATTTCACCCAATCTTGGTTGAATATTTTCATTTTTCCCCGCTAATTGAGAATAAATTTCTCATTCCAGCTATTTATGTTCCTGTAAAAAAACAGCAGAATGCAATATACTCGAAAGGTAACCGGTGAAATACATACAGATTCATCGTCATCCGGTTGAATTTGCTAATACCGGTTAGAAACAGGAACGTCATACTTTTCAGAAACGGATACGGAAACGGGTCAGTTTATCCGGATAGGTACGAAGAGAGAAAGTACACCCATGTTTTATCAAAACTTCACGAATAAAAATAAGACCGATACCCTGTCCGTTAGGCTTGGTGGAGAAGAAAGGACTGAACAGCTTGGTTTCCACCTCTTTACTGATACCGGCACCGGTATCA
>NZ_MNQN01000025.1:0-1200 GCF_001915455.1 Bacteroides sp. 43_46
ATCCAGGTGGCGAAACTGAAGGACATGGACAGCGAGACGCGCGATGGTGCAGGCATCATCCGCCTGGGCTTCGACTTCGGTACGAATACCGACCTTGCCTTCATAGAAGTGAACGAGAAGATTGACGCCGCCATGAACTATCTGCCCAAGGATGCCGAACGCCCGAAGGTGATAAAGGCAAGTGCGACGGACATTCCTGTCTTCTACCTCAATCTGACCCTAAAAAACGACAGTGCATACGGCAAGGTGGACGAACGCGCGTTTCTTGATTTGTGCGAGTTTGCCGAAAATGTCATAAAGCGTCGCATCGAGCAGTTGGCGGAAGTGGCAATGGTGGATGTCACGGGTTTGGTCGAACGCCAGTTACAGATTGTGCCCGACCCGGATAAGCTTGCTGTGTTGGGGCTCTCCATTGAAGACATAGAAAACGTGCTGGCGCAAAACAACGTGGAGCCGGGCAGCATGACCGTGCGCGACGGCTACTACGAATACAACATTAAGTTCTCCACCCTGCTGCGGACAGAGGAGGACGTGAAGGGCATCCTGCTGCGAAAGGAAGGACGTATCATCCGCTTGGGAGACTTCTGCCGGGTAGAGATTGTTCCTGCCAAGGAGAAAGGTGTCTCCATGAGCAATGGCAAGCGTGCCGTTACCCTTGCCGTCATCAAGCAGGTGGACGAGAATATGGAAGACATGAAGCTTGCCATCAACAGCACGATGGACTACTTCAAGAAAGTATATCCCGACATTGATTTTAGCATCAGCCGTAACCAGACGGAGTTGCTGGACTATACCATCTCCAATCTTCAGCAAAATTTGTCGTTGGGTTTCCTGTTCATCTGCATTGTGGCGGTACTCTTCTTGGGTGACATCAAGTCACCGTTCATCATCGGGTTGAGTATGGTGGTATCTATTGTCATCTGCTTCCTGTTCTTCTACTTGTTCAAGATGTCACTCAATATCATTTCTTTGTCGGGATTAATCCTGGCGTTGGGTATGATGATTGACAGTAGTATCATTGTGACGGAGAACATTTCGCAGTATCGCGAACGGGGCTATTCGTTGCGGCGGGCTTGCGTGACGGGAACGAGTGAGGTGATTACGCCCATGCTGAGTTCGTCGCTGACCACTATTGCCGTATTTGTGCCGCTGATATTCATGAGCGGCATTGCAGGGGCGTTGTTCTACGACCAGGCATTC
>NZ_MNQN01000025.1:1313-17651 GCF_001915455.1 Bacteroides sp. 43_46
TTCTGTGTGGTTTCTATTCCTCTTTGTGTCTTTCTGTTCTATTCCATAGCCAAGGAGCGTATGCCGCAGATAGACCAGAATGAACTGATAGTCCACGTGGAATGGAACGAAAATATACATGTGGACGAGAACCGGCATCGTGTGAATGTGCTGTTCGGACAGTTGTTGGACAAGACTGTGGAACAGACGGCTGCCATAGGCCAGCAGGACTATCTGCTGAACCGTGAGCAGGCTCTCTCTTCTTCGGAGGCAGAATTGTATTTCAAGACTTCCTCGCCTGACGGGATTGCTCCCTTGCAGAAGCAGGCGGGCGAGTGGCTGACACGGGAATATCCGTTGGCGACAGTCTCCTTTTCTCCACCCGAAACCGTGTTCGAGAAGCTTTTCGTGACCGGGGAGGCCGATGTGGTGGCGGAACTTTATGCCCGTAACAAGGAGAAGGCGCCGGCGGCGGAAGAATTGCGCGGACTGGAACAACAGTTTGCGGAGCTTACGGGGACAGCGCCCGTAGGTATCGCTTTCGAGAACCAGCTTGACATAAGCATCCTGCAGGAAAAGCTGTTGCTCTATGACGTTTCGTATGACGAGCTTTACCGTACGTTGCGGACAGCGTTCAAGGAGAACAGCGTAGCTATGCTCCATTCCTACCAGCAATACCTGCCTATCAGCATTGTGGGCGAGGAGCGGACAGTGAACGAGGTGCTGCAGCAGACATTGATACAGACCCGTCCGGACAGTAAGGGCGAAGTGGAGTATATTCCGCTTCGGGAGCTGGTAAAGGTGCGTCCGGCCGAGGATTTGAAAACGATTACGGCAGGACGCAACGGTGAATATATACCGTTCCGTTTCTATGAAGTGGACGATGCTCCGGAGTTGATGGAAAAGGTGAAGCGGGAGGCAGATGCCACGGGTGACTGGGATACGGCCTTCTCCGGCAGTTTCTTCTCCAACCGCCAGATGCTGGACGAGTTGGTGGTGATTCTTTTCATCTCTATCCTGCTGATGTATTTCATTCTTGCCGCCCAGTTCGAAAGCTTCGTGCAGCCGCTCATCGTGCTGCTGGAAATTCCGATAGATGTGGCGTTTGCCCTGCTTCTGTTGTGGATATGCGGGCATACCTTGAACCTGATGTCTGCCATCGGACTGATTGTGACGTGCGGTATCATCATCAACGACTCCATCCTGAAGCTGGATGCCATTAATGAATTACGGAAAGAGGGGATGCCGTTGCTCGAGGCCATCCACGAGGCGGGACGGAGAAGGCTCCGGCCCATCATCATGACATCGCTCACCACGATATTTGCCATGGTTCCGCTGCTGTTCTCGTTCGATATGGGGTCTGAGTTGCAAAAGCCGCTTTCCATAGCGATGATTGGGGCGATGTTCGTGGGGACACTGGTCAGTCTGTTCATCATCCCGTTGATATATTGGTTTATTTATAGAAAAGAAAGAACATGAAGAAATTAAGTCTTATACTTTTGTTCAGTCTGGGAGCCTTTTCCGCTTTTGCCCAACAGCGGATAACGCTCGATTTGCAGCAGACCATTGCCCTGGCGAATGACAGTTCGCTGGAAGCCTTCCGCACCAAGAACATGTATCTGGCCGGTTATTGGGAATACCGCACCTATAAGGCAAACCGCCTTCCCAGCCTGACGCTGAACATGACTCCGGCACAGTACAACCGTGATATCACCAAGCGTTACGACTCCGAACAGGACCTTGACATCTATCGCAGCCAGCAATCCTTCTATGCATACGGCAATCTTGCCGTCAGACAGAATTTCGACTTGACGGGCGGTACGTTCTATCTGGATACGGAGCTGGGCTATATGCGGAGCTTCGGTGGAAACAAGTATACCCAGTTCACCAGTGTTCCGGTTCGTTTGGGCTACTCGCAGAGTCTGGTCGGTTACAATCCTTTCCGTTGGGAACGCAGGATTGAGCCGCTGAAGTACGAAAAGGTGAAGAAGGAGTATATTTACAATGCAGAGCGAGTATCCGAGCAGGCCACTACCTATTTCTTTGCGCTTGCCATGGCACAGGCGGAATATGACTTGGCCAAGGACAATGCCGTCTCCACCGATACCCTCTACCGCATCGGCATGCAGCGCTTGAAAATAGCCGCCATCAGCCGTGCCGACCTGCTGACGCTGAAACTCGACGTGGTGAATGCCCGCAATACTTTGCAGAATGCCGCCAGTGCCTTGAAGCGCGCCATGTTTTCGTTGGCATCTTTCCTGAATATGGAGAAGAACACGGATATCAGGGTGTCGCTTCCGGGACGTCCGAGGGCGCTGACCATACCGGTTGATGAGGCTTTGCTGGCCGCTCAAGCCAACAATCCGGAATTTCTGGGGCTTCGTCAGGAAGTGCTGGAAGCCGAGCAGACAGTAGACAAGACGAAGAAGGAATCGCGCTTCAACGCCAGCATCAACGCCAGCGTCGGCTTCAACCAGGTGGCAGAGAAATTCGGTGAAGCATACAGGCATCCCATGCAGCAGGAGATGGTGTCGGTCAGTGTCTCCATTCCACTGGTGGATTGGGGCGTGAGGAAAGGCAAATACAACATGGCGAGGAACAATCTGAACGTGGTGAAGACTTCTGCCCGGCAGAGTGAAATCAGCATTGAGGAGGAGGTTATCATGACCGTCAGCGACTTCAACGTCCAGCAAGCCCTCGTCGCCAGTGCCGAAGAGGCCCTCGACCTTGCCATCCTGGCGTATAACGAAACCCGCCAGCGCTTCATTATCGGCAAGGCAGACATCAACAGCCTGACCCTCTCGCTGAACCGCCAGCAGGAAGCGCAACGCAATTACATCTCCGCCTTGCAGGACTACTGGCTGAATTATTACAAGATACGGAAACTGACGTTGCACGACTTTGCCAGCGGATTTTCGCTGTCGGAAAAATTTGATTATAATAACTGATGAAACGAGTTTCTTCCTTCACCGTCATAGTGGCGTTTGTCTGCCTTGCTTTGGTAGGGGTGGCGTTGATACCGCTGCTCCCCGTCAAGCTGAATCCGTCACGCAGCCTGCCCGGCTTCACGGTGGGTTTCAGCATGCCTGGCACTTCGTCGCGGGTGGTGGAGATGGAAGTGACCAGCAAGCTGGAATCCATGCTGGCGCGTATCCGCGGAGTGAAGCGGCTGAACTCCACCTCGGGCAACGGCTACGGCAACATTACTGTGGAGCTGGACAAGCATGCCGATGTCGAGGCAGTCCGCTTCGAAGCTTCCACCATCATCCGGCAGACGTGGCCCCAATTGCCCGAAGGTGTCAGCTATCCCACCATTCACATGAAAGTGCCCGACGAGAACGCCTCACGCCCTTTCATGTCCTTCACACTGAATGCCCCTTCCACTCCGATATTGATTCAGCAGTATGCCGAGGAGCATATCAAGCCGCGGCTGGCAAATATTCCGGGTATCTATAAGGTGGAACTCAGCGGTGCCACGCCCATGGAGTGGAGACTGGAATATGACAGTGAACAGTTGCGCTTGCTGGGTGTGACCCTATCGGACATCAGCGAGGCAGTACAGCGGCATTACCGGAAGGAATTTCTGGGTACGCACAATGTGGATACAGGTAACGGTAGCCGGGAATGGATACGCCTGGTACTGGTGCCGGAGAGCAACTCCCTTGGTTTTAATCCTGCTGCCATCACCGTGACGGCTACCGACGGGAAACTGCTCCGCTTGGACGAACTGGTGTCGGCTGTCCGTATGGAGGAGGAGCCGCAAAGCTATTACCGCATCAATGGGCTGAATTCCGTCTATCTATCCATTACTGCGGAAGAAACTGCCAACCAGTTGCAACTGAACCGTGCCGTGATGGACGAGATGGAAGCTGTTCGGCAGGTACTTCCTGTCGGATATGAAGTGCATACCAGCTATGATGCGACCGAGTACATACGGGAAGAACTGGACAAGATTTACTTCCGTACCGGTTTGACGGTACTCATCCTGCTTGTATTCGTATGGCTCATTACTCGTAAGTTGAAATATCTTTTTCTGATAGTTACCAGCCTGGCTGTAAATATAGCGGTGGCACTTATCTTCTACTACCTCTTCGGACTTGAGATGCAGCTTTATTCGCTGGCGGGTATCACTGTCTCGCTGAATCTAGTGATAGACAGCACCATTGTCATGACCGACCACATTCTGCATCGGCGTAATCTCAAGGCCTTCCTGTCGGTGTTGGCGGCAACCCTCACTACGATGGGTGCGCTTGTTATCATTTTCTTCCTTGACGAGAAGATACGGCTCAACCTGCAGGACTTTGCAGCGGTAGTGATCATCAATCTGGCTGTTTCCTTGATGGTGGCGTTGTTCTTTGTTCCGTCGATGATTGAGAAGATAGGACTGGTGAGGCGGATTACGGGGAAGAAGAGGCGTCTTGTCTTGCCGGGGCTGACGCAAACATTCAAAACAAGGTTGGGACGGATTTTCAGACGTTTCCCCGTTTATTTCTCCTGCTGTTACTCTGCTCTCATCCGTTTTCTATGCCGTTGGCGCTGGGCTGTATGCCTGCTGTTACTGTTGGGTTTCGGTCTGCCCGTTTTTCTGTTGCCCGGCAAACTGGAAGGAGGGGGAAAATGGGAAGCTGCTTACAATAAGGTATTCGGTTCGGATACCTATAAGGAGTCGGTGAAACCCGTTGTGGACAAGGCGCTGGGCGGCAGCTTGCGGCTTTTCATACAGAAGGTGTACGAAGGCAGTTACTTCACCCGTAATGAGGAGGTGGTGCTCTATGCCAACGCCAACCTTCCCAATGGCAGCACCCTCGAGCAGATGAACACTTTGATGAAACGTATGGAGACCTACCTCAGCCGGTTCAAGGAAATCAGGCAGTTTCATACTTCCATTTACAGCCCCCGGCGTGCCAGTATGCAGATTTATTTTAAGAAGGAAGCCCGGAACAGCGGTTTTCCCTATACACTGAAAGCCAATATGATAAGCAAGGCACTGGAACTGGGAGGCGGCAGCTGGGGCATCTACGGATTGCAGGACCAGGGGTTCAGTAATGACGTCCGCGAGAGTGCCGGCTCCTACCGCATCAGGATGTACGGCTACAACTACGACGAACTCTATGAGTGGGCGGAGAAGCTGAAGGCCAAGCTGCTGACGCACCGGCGTATCAAGGAAGTGCTCATCAATTCGGAGTTCTCCTGGTGGAAGGATGACTATCAGGAATTCTACTTCAACCTGAACAAGGAGCGCATGGCGCAAGAGGGCATCGACGCGCAAGTGCTTTTCTCTGCGGTGCGCCCCATCTTCGGCAAGAATCTGGAGATTGGCTCGGTAGCGGCCGAGCAGGGAACGGAGAAAATCAAGCTCTCTTCCCGCCAGTCTGCCGAATATGACATCTGGGCAATGCAGTTCTTTCCCTATGGAGTAGGAAACGGCAAGCATTACAAACTTTCCGAACTGGCTACTGTGGAAAAGGGACAGATGCCGCAGGAGATTGCCAAAGAAAACCAGCAGTACCGCCTCTGCCTGCAATACGAATATATCGGCTCCAATGAGATGGGCAACAAGATACAGAAACGTGACCTGGAGGAGTTCAACAAACTGTTGCCGATGGGTTATACAGCCGAGTCGGACAGCAACAGTTGGTCATGGGGCGAGAAGGACAACCGCCAATACCTGCTTCTGCTGGTGGTGATAGCCATCATCTTCTTTACGACCAGCGTTCTGTTCAACTCCCTGAAGCAGCCGCTTGCCATCATCTTTGTGATTCCGGTTTCTTATATCGGGGTATTTCTTACTTTCTATTGGTTCCGGCTGAACTTCGACCAGGGCGGTTTTGCCTCGTTCGTCCTGCTGTGCGGCATCACGGTGAATGCCAGCATCTATGTCCTGAACGAGTACAACAGCATCCGACGTCGTTTCCCCCGTCTTTCCGCTCTTCGTGCCTACGTCAAGGCGTGGAATGCGAAGGTCGTTCCTATTTTCCTCACGGTAGTTTCTACCATTCTGGGATTTATCCCTTTCATGATAGGTGAGGACAAGGAGGCTTTCTGGTTTCCATTGGCGGCGGGTACCATTGGCGGACTGGTGATGTCCGTCATCGGTATCTTCTTTTTCCTGCCGGTTTTTGTGTTGAAACAGCGTGATTTTCTTAGGAAATGATTACTTTTGCTCGATTTTGTTACCTGAATGGATACTTGAATTTTAAATATGGAAAGTGCGGAGTACTCTTTGGATGAGTTATTATGTCAGTCTCTTCTGTTGTTTCGTCAGTATCGGTTTTATGATGCTCCGGAATGTGGAGAAAAGGCATTCCGGATATTGGAGGAAGCCCATGTATGGATGGGGCGTACGCAAGAGTGTGTGGATATGGCGAAATGGGGGTGCGTGATAGAGTGTCTTGCGCAGAAATACTACATAGAAGATGATACGGATGCGATTCTGGAAGAAATTGATGCTGCCTTGGTTGCGCATTGGAAGAGGATAGAGAAAATCCATGCAGAAGTCACCACCGTTTATTTATGGCTGGGGTACTATTTCCTGCTACGTTTCAGAAACCGGGAATCCCGTTCCCATTCCCGTTGTAAACAGATAATGTCCAGCTTGTTGTGTGCTTTGGTCGAAATCTTCCGTAAGGTGGAGAAGGGGGGAGCCCCGACAGAAGTCTTGTCACATCTTTCGGTAGATGTTTGGGGAGAGACCGTCTGCTGGATGGAGCAGGTACATGATTCCCGTCTTTGCGAGAAGCAGTCGTCAGCTTTGCTGGCACAACTCTATAACCTGAAAAGTGTGGAGTTGGAAAAAGGTCTGGGAAAGCAGGATGCTTTGCTCCAGCAGATTCTGGAGTTTTATTGCTTTTAAGGGAAAATTATCTCTGCTTAGTTTTATCATTTCTGCTTCCACACTTCCACCTACTTCCTGCATCCCTTTATTCATCGGCATTACAAGTGCTGTGGAAGCAACTCAAAAAGGTGGAAGCAACTTTTGCTTCCACAGCGGAAATACGCCGAAAAGTAAGTTAATATCTTGTTTGTTAGTGTATTAATAGAATGTACAGCATTTTGCAAATATCTTGTTTACACGATATGCGTTTCGTGTAAACACGGTATTAACTTCGTAAAAGACCGTTTACCGATAGACTGCAGCTGGGCTCATAATAGGAATAAGATAGGTGCACAGTATGGGGAAACTATGAGTATAATAGGTGTTCAACGGTTATGAAGCACCTTGTTGACGGTCGTTAGTCGAGTGGTTGACGGCCGTTGGCAGAGCGCATCACGGCCGATAGGCGCTGATAACTCCGTACAGAAAATGGAAAGGAAGCCTATGTAAGGGGAAACAAGCTCTGAGCTATTTGTTTTGTTTGTCACATTTATCTTGTTTTTGTACATTGTTGAAGCGGTTTTTTGTATCTTTGAAGGGAGAGGCCGTAAAAAAGCTTATTCTCATCCAAAGTTTAATTATATATACATGGATTATGAAGCGATGTATAGTACTGTTCATAACATTCTGCTGTGCAGTTGTTTCTAATGCGCAGACAAATGGCATTGTGACTGATGGGGAAAAAGGATTGCCGTTGGCTGGTGTGAATATTTATCTCCAAAAGGATTCTGTGTATACGTAATGATAATCTGGTAAAGAACATGTTCATATGAAAAAACTGCTATATCTTGGGCTTTTGTCCGTTTGCGTACTGTTAGGTTCTTGCGTAGAGAAGAACGTATCCAATGTTTTTGATAAGGTAGAGAGGTATATGGATGTATATCCTGACAGTGCATTGCTGCTGTTGGAACAAATTCCTCATCCGGAGGAGCTTCGTGGGAAGCAGCGGGCAGACTATGCATTGCTGCTGACACAAGCACGTGATAAAAACTATCTGGATAGTTTGCAGTCGGATTCGTTGATAAAAATTGCGGTAGATTATTATAAGGATGATGGTGTAAAAGCAGGAAAGGCATTGTTTTATTATGGTAAAGTGGCAGCTTTGCAAGATAATGATACATTGGCTATACAAGCTTATTTGAGCGCTTTGGCTAAATTGGAGAAAACAGAAGAGTATAAGATGATGGCTTTGGTGCACCAATATGTAGGTAGGCTGAATGATGACTCGGAAATGTATGATATGGCACTTGACAACTATCGAAAATCTATTTTTTATAATAAAAAAGTCGGTGATACCTTGAAAATGGTGTATAGCTATCGTAATATCGCCTGGATTTATGAGGTTCGGAAAGAGTATGTTAATGCTGCACGATATGCGAAGATGGGAATGTCTTTGTTAAAGCAGGATAGTTTGTCTCCGGTATATTCTTCTTTGGCGCACTTTTTGGGCGAACAAGAAAAACGACAAGGAAATTATGTGAAAGCAGTTGAATTTTTTCATTCAGCCTTAAAGAATGAGCAAGTTTCTACTCTTATTCCTTATTATAATTTGTCATTGGGAGATGCCTATTTGCAGTTAGGGCAATTGGAAAGGGCAGAAATGTATGTGAGGAATGCTTTGTCTTCGGAAGATTGCTATACACAATCCGGTGCTTATCATTATCTTTATTTGTTGGAAAAGAAACGTGCTGAGTATGCTAAGGCTCTGCTTTATAAAGAAAAGTCTGATTCGTTGCAAAAAATAGCACAGGAGATGAATTTGCAGCACAAAATCTTTAAAATACAGCAAAAAAATGAGGCAGATAAATTGGTGGTGGAGAATAAATTGCTTATGCAAGAAAAGCAGATTCAGCTATATTTTTGGCTGCTACTGTCTTTATCCTTTATAGTTGTGGGATTTGTAGCATATCAGGAAATAAAAAAACAATATAGAAAGAGTTATAGAAAACGCCTTAAAAGGTTTATGGAGAAGGAGCTCAAAACTTATCAAGAGAATGAAAAGATAATAGAACGGTATATTTGTCAAATAGAGGAATTGAAGAAATGTAATCAGCAAGCACAAAAGGGAATGTTGTCTGAGGTACTTGTTAAGGAACAAATAGGAATCCTGGCCCAGAAGATACAGGTTTTGAAAAATGAGAATAAAGAAATACGTGAACATTCTCAGCAAGGTGCTTTGTTTCTTTTAGGACAGCTGAAAGAAGGAAATTTGAATGTGAAAAAATTGAGTGAAGAGGAATGGCTGAACATCTTTGGCTATATAGATTTATTGTCTGGCAATTTTGTGACTAACTTGCGACAGAAGTATAAATTGAACGAGCATAACCTTATGTTGGCTGTGTTGATAAAGTTGGGATTTTCTACAGCAGAGTTGGTCGCAGCTTTTGTTTGTGAGGAAAATTCTATTTTTAAAAAGAAACAACGTTTGAAGGAAAAGCTCCATTTAGGAAAACAAGATGATTTGAATGCGTTCTTTAAAACAAATCCGTTGTATTTGTCCATCCAGAAAAACAAACTATAGTATTTATTTAGTTGATTATTATATGATTAATTGAATTAGATTTTGTCCATGAGTGTTTTGTGTAATACACTGTATTTTGCGCTATTTTTATGCCGTAAAATCAAACATGGGTACTATGAAAATGAAAAACTTTTTTTGTCTTTTAAGCCTATATGGCTTCTTGTCGATGAATACCATAGCTGCCGTTTTTAATATTCTAGTTGTTAATACAGAAATAGTGTTGTCTGTTAATGATAGGCCTTTTATAAAGCCTCAAGGAGCAGGTCAAGAACCTCGTTCTATACCAATGGATGTTCCTTTCTCTGCATTCTTAAATGATGACTATTCCATTGACTTGGAGTTCTATCAATCTATAGGTGAAATTGAAATTGTAATTTCTCAGAATGGGGATGTTGTTTACTCTTCTACTGAGAATATTGACTCTCCAATATTGAGAAAAGTACAATTACAGAAAGGCTTAGTTGGTGATTTTTTACTTGAGATAAAAGGTTTGGATGGAGCTTATGCATTCGGTAGATTTACTATTCATTAATAATGGCTATATAGCACTATGAAACAAATCTCATTTTGCATCACTTGTATGAATCGGCTTAAACATTTACAAGAAACTTTGGAGAAGAATATTCTTGGAGGGCACCTATCTTTTCTTTCGCCGGATATTGCGAGGTGGAAGTTGGGGAGGAACGGCAGAGGGGTGTCGGGTGTCGTATATTGATTACGACATTGAGAATTATAGTGACGAGTATGGAGGCTTCCGCCTTGTGATGGAGTTGAATTTTAGTAAATAATGTAATTAAAAATGCGTAAGTTATGAAAAGAATAAATGTAGTTGTAGTATTGTTCTTAATGCTGGGATGGAGTGGATGTAGAGAAAATAGCGGGACTGTAGATATAGTAACAGTAGATATTTCCCAAAATTATCCGAAAAAGGAACTGGTGCTTCAGGATTTTATGGATGTGGAATACATTCCGTTGGAAACGAATGATGAATTCATTACGCAGGGTGATGTGATGGCTATTGACAATAAATATATTGTAGTGAAAAACTGGAATAATGATGGTGACATCTTCCTTTTTGACAGAAAAACTGGTAAGGGAGTGAGGAAGTGGAATCGTCGGGGGCAGGGCGCTGAGGAGTATACTTTTATTAATGGCATAGTATTAGATGAAGGTAAGAATGAGTTGTATGTCAACAGTACTCCTTCAAAAAAGATACTTGTTTACGATTTGTTTGGCAATTTCAAACGTAGTTTAAACTATGTACAAGGTGCTGAATTTATGGATGTGTTCAATTATGATGAGAATAGTTTGATTTGCTATGATATGTCTGTATATTACAATGAGGGAAAGTTGAAAGAAAAGCCGTTTTATCATATGATAATATCAAAGAAAGACGGAAGCGTGGTGAAAGGGATTCCAGTTCCATTTGATATTGTCAAAGCACCTTTTGTACAAAAAGGGGACGGTATTGCAGTAGCTTCTGTACGTCCGATAATACCGTATAAAGGTGATTGGTTGCTTGTGGAAACATCTACTGATACGGTGTACAACTATGTATCGAAGGAAAATAAATTATGTCCGTTTTTGGTGAAAACTCCTTCCGAGAATCCTGAAATTCTTCTTACCATAGGGGCGGTTACAGAACGTTATTATTTTATGCAAACGATACAAAAGGTATTCGATTTTGACAAAAGAAGTGGATTCCCTACTATCGGTGTGGTGTATGACAAGCAAGAAAATGCAGTATTCGATGCTATTGTGCGTAATGGTGACTTTGCTAAACTGCAAGGTGTAGATTTGGTATCCCATCCGATGAATAATGATGAAATAGCTGCTTTCCAGACCTTGGCAGCCAATCAATTGGTGGAAACTTATGAAAATAATGAGCTGAAAGGGAGAGCTAAAGAAATTGCTGCAGGATTGAATGAGGAGTCAAATCCCGTTGTCTTATTATATAAATATAAGAGTGTTGACTGAATTTTCATAATTGGTAAGAGCGGTTCATTAAAGATATGAAGCAGATATTCCCATATTATCGTCAGCTTGATGCTATGGATTGTGGACCTACTTGCCTACGTATGATAGCCAAATATTACGGAAAGAGTTATTCTTTGCAGACTTTGCGTGCCCGTTCTTTTATTTCTCACAATGGCGTTTCCATGTTAGGCATCAGCGATGCTGCTGAGTCTATTGGTTTCAGAACGTCCGGAGTTCGTGTCTCTTTTGAACAATTGGCGGAAGATGTTCCTCTGCCTTGCATTTTGCATTGGAATCAGAGTCATTTTGTGGTTTGCTATGATGTTAAGAAAAAGAAAGGGCAATACACGTTTAGGATAGCAGACCCTGCAACTCAGTTGGTTACGTATAATGAACTGGAATTGAAGCGATGCTGGTTAGCTACCAAATCGGACGGAGAAGAGAAGGGGACTGCGCTTGCACTGGAACCCACTCCTGACTTTTATAATGGTGAGGGAGAACCGGAACTGAAAGAAAGAGGGTTGCGTTTTTTCTTCCGTTATCTGACTCCCTATAGGAAAGAGTTGTTTCAGCTGATATTGGGCATGTTGGTGGTGAGCTTACTTCAGCTTATCCTACCTTTTCTTACGCAAGCCTTGGTGGATGTGGGTATCAGTGACGGAAATTTGAGCTTTATTACCTTAGTGCTGGTTGCGCAGATTATAATCTCGGTATCACAACTATCGGTAGAGTTTATCCGTAGCTGGATATTGTTGCATGTGAATACGCGTATATCCATCTCCCTTATTTCGGACTTTTTGGCAAAGTTGATGAAGTTGCCGCTTCATTTTTTTGATACGAAGATGGTGGGAGACATTATACAGCGCATTGGTGACCATGACCGTATAAAGAATTTTCTGACAGGTTCTTCTATTAGTACGCTCTTTTCCTTTGTCAGTTTTTTCATCTTTGCTATTGTACTTGCTTACTACAATTTGGTGGTATTGGGAATCTTTCTTTTAGGTAACAGCTTGTATATTGCCTGGATACTTGCTTTTATGAAATATCGCCGTGAATTGGATATCCGTCGGTTTGCACAAGCAGCCGGAGAGCAGAGTAACCTTGTGCAGATGGTGACCGCTATGCAGGAAATAAAGTTGAATAACTGCGAGACACAGAAGCGCTGGCAGTGGGAGCGTATTCAGGTGAAACTATTTAAAATCAGCGTAAAAGGGTTGACGCTAGGGCAGGTACAGCAAGTAGGTTCTGTGTTTTTCAATCAGACCACGAATATTATAATTTCGTTTATTGCGGCAAAGGCGGTGGTGGAAGGGGAGATGACACTGGGTATGATGATGTCTCTGACTTATATCATCGGTCAGCTCAGTGCGCCGGTCTCTTCTTTTATAGGATTTGCGCAGCAGTTTCAGGACGCCAAGATAAGTCTGGAACGGCTGAATGAGGTACATGGGAAGCCGGACGAGGAGCAGGATATTGCTTCAAAATTGTCTGTTTTGCCTGAGAAGCGGGAGCTGAGAATGGAAAATGTGTGCTTCAGTTACGATGGAGCGGATAGAGACTATGTGCTGGATAATGTCTCTTTGGTGATTCCCGAACATAAAGTGACAGCTATTGTAGGTGCGAGCGGGAGTGGAAAGACTACTCTGGTGAAACTGATGCTTGGTTTCTATTCGCCCAATAAGGGGGCTGTGAAGGTGGGTGATGCTTCGTTGGAGAACATAAATCCTCATTTGTGGCGTGCCAAGACGGGAGCCGTGATGCAAGATGGTTTTATCTTTTCGGAAACCATTGCGCAGAATATTGTTGTGGGAGAGGAGCAGGTTGATGTGGAGCGGCTACGTCACGCCGTGACGGTGGCCAATATCCGTGATTTTATAGATTCTCTTCCATTGGGATATAACACCAAAATCGGTATGGAGGGGAATGGTATCAGCCAAGGGCAGAAACAACGTTTGCTGATAGCACGTGCTGTGTATAAAAATCCGGAATTTCTTTTCTTCGACGAAGCCACCAATGCCTTGGATGCAAATAATGAAAAAGAGATTATGGAACATCTGCATGAATTCTATAAAGGAAAAACCGTGGTGGTAGTGGCGCATAGGCTTAGCACGGTGAAGGATGCCGATAAGATTGTGGTACTGGATAAGGGATGCATTGTGGAGGAAGGTACCCATCGGGAACTGACGGAGCGGAAAGGACTATATTACCGGCTGGTTAAGAACCAGTTGGAATTGGGTAGTTAATGAATGGAGGAAGAAAAGAAATATAAAGATATAGAACTCCGCAGTGAAGAAGTGCAGGAGGTGATGAACCATATCTCTCCCTGGGTAGTGAGGTGTGGAATCACTGTCTTGGCGTTGATTTTGCTGATGATACTGGTTGGTTGTTGGATATTCAGGTATCCGGACACCTTGGCGGCAGAGGTGACTCTGGCTACGGAAGAGCCTCCCGCCTTTGTGCTGTCACATGCTACGGGGAAGCTGGATACACTTTATGTGAAGAATGGGAGTCTGGTGAGTACGGATGCGGATTTAGGAGTGATTGGCAATGCTGCGTCTTCTGAAGATGTGCGTTTTCTTAAGGAGAGGATGAAAGCCTGGGAAGCGCAAGATTATGACTGGCGGGAAGGGGTGGAGTTTTTTGCCGGTAGGCGCTGGCAGTTGGGGGAACTGCAATCGGCTTTTGCAGCTTTCATTACTTCACTTACAGAATATGCACGTTTTATGGAGTTGGACTATTACGCTCGGAAACTTCGTTTTCAGGAAAAACAACTGGGTGGACAACGCTCCTATCTTCGGTTGGCAGAGCGGGAGTATGAGTTGATTGATAAGGATATAAAGCTTGCCGAAAGTATGTATACCCGTGATTCTATTCTATATGTGCGTAAGGCTATGATTGCTGCGGAATTTGAGGAGTCTGGAAGCAGATATTTGCAAAGTTTGCGTTCTAAAGAAGAGGTACGTATGAGTTTGCTTCAGGCAGAAATGCAGTTGGTACAACATGAGGAAAATATGTTGGATATACGTAAGCAAGCATACGATGAGGAACAGAGTCGCCGGACTGATTTAAAGAATGCCATAGAGCAGTTAGCCGCGCAATTGAGTGCATGGGAGCACTCTTATTTATTGAAAAGTCCGGTCAGGGGGAAGGTTACTTTTATGACGGTTTGGAGTCGTAACCAGAATGTGAAAGCCGGTGAAACGGTTTTCACGATTCAGCCATCCGACAGTTCAAGGGTGTTAGGTAAGGCTCTACTTCCTTTGCAGGGTTCGGGTAAGGTACATGTGGGACAGCGGGTGCATATACGTCTGAATAATTATCCCGACCAGGAGTTTGGCTATGTAAAAGGGCAGGTCGCAAGTATCTCTCCTGCTCCAACGGAAGAGGGAATGTATATAGTGGAAATAACTTTGCCTGACGGCATGCAGACCAACTACGGCAAACAGCTACCTGTTTCGCGTGAGTTGAAAGGTACGGCAGACATTATCCTTGCTGACAAGAATGTACTGGAAAGGTTGTTGGCTCCGTTGAGGAAAGTGGTGGAATATGAAAAATGAAAAATAGTTCTATGTAAATTTCGTAATTCATTTGTTTTTAGTATGTTTGTGCTATTCGTATATATAGTATGAAATACTAAGGAAGAGAATGTTCTTAATGAAAGTATGAAAAGAAGAGTTAAAGCATTGACTGTTGTTTTGGCAATATGTCTTATAACTGTTTTTATTCGATGTCAGTCGAATGAAACTCCTATTCAGCAACTTATAGTTGTTGTGAATGGGGATTCTATTGAGATGGTTTTTGTGAAAGGAGGTACATTTATGATGGGATGTACAGATGAGCAGGGATGTGACTGTGAGGATAACGAGAAACCAGCACGTAAGGAGTCGGTATCTGATTTTTACATAGGAAAATATGAAGTTACTCAAAGGCTGTGGAGGGCGGTTATGGATACTGATTCCATTTTGCCGTTTAATGGGGGATGCGAAGATTGCCCGATGGAAAATGTAAGCTGGAAAAATGCGCAGGAGTTTATCGGTAGATTAAATGCTATGACCGGTAAAACATTTCGTCTTCCGACTGAGGCCGAATGGGAATACGCAGCGCGTGGTGGACACAAAAGTAAGCACTATAAATACAGTGGCAGCAATCAGGTAAGTGAGGTGGCTTGGCATGTTGGGAATTCCTCTGGCGGACAATATGGAGAAGCTGGAACTACCCGTCCGGTAGGTCTGAAAAAAAGCAATGAATTGGGATTGTATGATATGAGTGGCAATGTTTGGGAGTGGTGTGGTGATTTGTACACTAAAGAATACAAGCAAGGTGGTAAGTCTATCCATCCGGGATGGCCTTTTGAGGGTACTTATCTTTTTTTCCGCCGAATATTGCGAGGTGGAAGTTGGGGAGGAACAGCAAAGGGGTGTCGGGTGTCGTACATTGATTACGACATTGAGAATTATAGTGACGAGTATGGAGGTTTTCGCCTTGTGATGGAGCCGGAATCGATTAAATAATGTAATTAATGATGATAAGTGATATTTTACTACTTTCAGAGTAATGAATAGAAATGGTATGAGATATATGTGGAAATTCTTTTTATTATTGATGTTGGTTGTAACTTCGTGTTCCGAAAAGCAGATTGATGGCAATGTAATTAATGTTGCGGAAGCAATGAGTAGATTGTCAGAAGGACAATCTGTACAAAATTTGTTTTCCAGCATAAGTTATATTCCTTTGGAGACTAATGAGCAGGCTATTATAGGAAAATATCCGGAGTGCATAATTATGGATAGTGCGATATTGGTATCTTCTGTCCATCAAAATCTGAAGCTTTTTGACCGTACTAACGGGAAGTATATTCGGGATATTGGACACGTAGGTACTGATCCGGAAGGATATGCAAAGGATTCATGGGGGAAAGTGAGCTTTTGGGCTGATACGGTTCGGAGAACCGTTTATCTATTGGGATGGAATAATGATTTCCTACTAT
>NZ_MNQN01000026.1:0-32109 GCF_001915455.1 Bacteroides sp. 43_46
TCCTCTTGGACTTGAACCAAGGACCCTCTGATTAACAGTCAGATGCTCTAACCGACTGAGCTAAGGAAGAATGTTTTTCTCAATTGCGATGCAAAAGTAGTAGGTTTTTTTGAAATATGCAATATCTTTGCAAAAAAAATATTTGAAATGGACAAAATAATAGGATTGGGCAACGCCCTGGTAGACGTACTTGCAACCCTAGAGGATGATACGCTCCTGGAGGAAATGGGATTACCCAAAGGAAGCATGCAACTGATTGATGACGCTAAGTTACAGCAGATTAACACGAGATTTTCACAAATGAAAACCCACCAGGCAACGGGTGGATCGGCAGGAAATGCCATACTTGGGCTGGCTTGTCTTGGTGCCGGAACAGGATTTATAGGAAAAATAGGAAATGATCATTTTGGGGATTTTTTTCGTAATAATCTTCAGAAAAATGATATTGAGGATAAATTATTGATTTCGGAACAACTTCCTTCCGGTGTTGCATCTACTTTTATTTCACCGGATGGAGAACGTACTTTTGGTACTTATTTGGGAGCGGCTGCTTCTTTAAGGGCAGAAGAACTGACTCTTGATATGTTTAAAGGGTATGCTTACTTATTTATAGAAGGTTATCTGGTACAAGACCATGAAATGATTCTTCATGCCATTGAACTGGCAAAAGAAGCAGGATTGCAGATTTGTCTCGATATGGCAAGTTATAATATTGTAGCTAGTGATATGGAGTTTTTCTCCTTATTAATAAATAAATACGTGGACATTGTCTTTGCGAACGAAGAAGAAGCGAAGGCTTTCACGGGTAAGGAGCCGAAAGAGGCTTTAGGAGTGATTGCCAAAAAATGCAGTATTGCTATCGTAAAAGTTGGTGCGGAAGGTTCTTATATTCGTAAAGGAACGGAAGAAATTAAGGTTTCTGCTATCCCGGTAGAGAAGGTCGTGGATACTACCGGTGCGGGGGACTATTTTGCTTCCGGTTTTCTATATGGATTGACATGTGGATATTCGTTGGAGAAGTGTGCTAAAATAGGTTCTATTCTATCGGGAAATGTTATTCAGGTAATCGGAACATCCATGCCGCAAGAACGTTGGGATGAAATTAAGTTAAATATTAACAGGATTCTGGCGGAATAACCAGGGATTGAGTTACTTTTACAACTCATTTATATTGAAAGAAGTATGAAAAAATTGCTGAGTGGGCGGATAGCTATTGTTGTAGTAGCCGTGATAGCTACGGTAGCTTTCTTTAGTTTCAAGAGTGGAGACGACCGCAATTTCCAGATTGCCAAGAATTTGGATATATTCAATGCGATTGTGAAAGAGCTGGATATGTTCTATGTAGATACAATTGACCCGAACAAGACCATTCGGGAAGGGATTGACAATATGCTTTTCACGCTGGATCCTTATACGGAGTATTTTCCGGAAGAAGACCAGAGTGAACTGGAACAGATGATTAAAGGCTCATTCGGTGGTATCGGTTCTTACATTGCTTATAATACAAAGCTCAAACGTTCGATGATTTCCGAACCTTTCGAAGGTACACCTGCCGCGAAAGCCGGATTGAAAGCCGGAGATATTCTAATGGAAATCGATGGCAAGGATCTTGCGGGTAAGAACAATGCGGAAGTCAGCCAGATGTTGCGCGGACAGGCTGGAACCAGCTTTAAATTGAAAGTGAACCGTCCCAATGCGAAGGGAGGGAATACACCGATGGAATTTACGATTGTACGTGAATCTATTCAAAATCCGGCGATTCCTTATGCTGCTGTGCTGGATAATCAGGTAGGATATATTAATTTGAGTACTTTTTCCGGTAATCCTTCTAAGGAGTTTAAGAAGGCGTTTCTGGATTTAAAGAAACAAGGGGCTACTTCGTTGGTAATTGACCTTCGCGGGAATGGCGGCGGCTTGTTGGATGAGGCGGTGGAAATTGCTAACTATTTCTTGCCACGTGGAAAAGTGATTGTAACAACAAAAGGTAAAATTAAGCAGGCGAGCAATACTTATAAGACTTTACGTGAACCGTTGGATTTGGATATTCCGATTGCTGTATTGGTAAATAGTGGCACAGCTTCTGCTTCTGAGATTCTGTCGGGTTCTTTGCAGGACCTTGACCGTGCTGTAGTTGTCGGCAGTCGTACTTTTGGCAAAGGACTGGTACAGGTGCCCCGTTCTCTGCCTTATGGAGGAACGATGAAAGTGACTACTTCCAAATATTATATTCCAAGCGGACGCTGTGTGCAAGCTATTGACTATAAACACCGGAATGAAGACGGAAGTGTAGGTACTATTCCTGATAGTTTGACGAAAGTGTTCTATACGGCTGCCGGACGTGAAGTGCGCGACGGAGGCGGGGTGATGCCGGATGTTGCTATCAAACAGGAAAAGTTGCCGAATATCCTGTTTTATTTGGTTCGGGATAATCTGATATTCGATTATGCAACTCAGTACTGCCTGAAACATCCTACTATCGTAGAGCCTGAAAAGTTCGAGGTTACGGACGCTGATTATAATGACTTTAAGACATTGGTGAAGAAGGCTGATTTCAAATATGACCAGCAAAGTGAGAAAATTCTGAAAACTTTGAAGGAGGCTGCCGAATTTGAAGGTTATATGGAGGGTGCTTCGGAAGAGTTCAAGGCACTCGAGAAGAAGTTGAACCATGACCTTGAGCGCGATTTAGATTATTTCTCCGGTGATATAAAGAAGATGATAGCTTCTGAAATTATAAAGCGCTATTATTATCAGCGTGGTAATATCATTCAGCAGTTGAAGGATGATGACGGCTTGAAGGAAGCTGTGAAGATTCTGAATGATCCGGCGAAATACAAGGAAATGCTAAGTGCGCCGGTTGCCAAGAAATAGGGTATACGTGTGATAATAAATAAACGACGGGGTGTATGGTAAATGCAAATACTCGTCGTTTTTTTTGTTTCTGATAATCCGGCTATTTTTATTCGGTTGTTCTTATTGACGAATCAGAGGCAGGGTGAAGTAGAATCTGCTTCCTTTTCCTTCTTGGGAACGCAGCCATATACGTCCTCCCATTTTCTCTACTAGCATTCTGCAAAGAGTTAATCCGAGTCCGGTACCTTGTACAAAGTCGTTTATTTTACCGAATCGTTGGAAGATAGTAGCTACTCTTTCTGCCGGGATACCGATACCACTATCTTTGACATAAAATTCCACGAAATCTTCCTTCTCCCGATAGCCGAAATGAATTTCTCCTTTTGGGGTGAATTTGGCAGCATTACTAAGCAAGTTACTTATAATCTGTATGATACGGTTCCAGTCTCCGGATACATAAAGCTCGGTATCTACATCGTCCAGAATCAGTTTAGTACCGTTTTTGACTTTATAACAGAATTGCTGTTCCAGTTGCAGGCAGATATCTATTAATTTGATAGGGCGGATATTGAAACTCAATGAATCGGCTTCGAGTGATGACAAATCCAGAATATCATTGAACAGATTCAGTAATATTTCCGAATTTCTCTCGATGATTTCAGCATACTGTTCCTTCTCGTTTGTGCATTCAGCGTCGATGACTAATTTGGAAAATCCGACGATGGCGTTCAGGGGGGTACGGATCTCATGACTCATGTTGGCAAGAAAAGCAGATTTCAGGCGGTCCGATTCTTCGGCTTTGATTCTGGCGGCCTCCAGCTCTTTTTGTTGTTTCTTGTTGGTTTGTTCCGCATTCCATTGTTCGGATATATCGCGACACATACATAGCAGGTATTCGTTATCCAGAGGGAAAATACGATTTTCGTAATGGTGTAAGATACCGTCCAGCATCAGATCATGTCGGGATGTTGAGCTTTCTCCTGTAAGGATTACCCTGTCCATATTTTGGCGTACGCTTTCGTAGGCTTCCGGCGGGAGTATGTCTTTTACGTTAGAATGGGTGATATTATCGGCATTGATACCTTCCACATGATTGGTCGACGGAGAGGAGGCGAGTTCAATAATGTTTGCATCGTGGTCGAAAACTGTCAACATATCGGGCAGGGCGTCCAGAATACGGGTACTGTATTTTTCACGGAAACGTTCTTGTACGGGGTATGACTGCATAGAAGAAAGATCTTCGACTTTCTTCTCTAATTGTTCTATAATTTTAATCAGCTCTTCTTTTGTCTTGTTCTCGTTGTTTTGCATAGAAGGTTCAATAAATCTGTTATCAATGTTGTATAAAGTGCATTAATACTGCAAATATAAGACAATAATCCGACAAACGTGCCAGGCTTCCTAGTTATTATAATATAAAAAAGGAGGATAGCTTTTGCCCTACTAATCAGAATGTTCTATCTTTGCACCACTTATTTATAAATGATTTACAATATGTCTACAGAATTATTCTCTACTCTGCCCTACAAGGTGGCAGATATTACGCTTGCTGACTTCGGACGCAAGGAAATCGATTTGGCAGAAAAAGAAATGCCCGGCCTCATGGCTCTTCGCGAAAAGTATGGAGAATCCAAACCGTTGAAAGGTGCCCGTATTATGGGATCGTTGCACATGACCATTCAGACAGCCGTTCTGATTGAAACATTGGTTGCTTTAGGTGCTGAAGTACGTTGGTGTTCTTGTAATATATATTCGACACAAGACCATGCTGCGGCAGCGATCGCTGCTTCGGGGGTGCCTGTGTTTGCATGGAAGGGTGAAACGCTTGCCGACTACTGGTGGTGTACGTTGCAGGCTTTGAGTTTCCCCGGTGGTAAAGGACCGAATGTGATTGTAGATGATGGTGGTGATGCAACCATGATGATTCACGTTGGTTATGATGCTGAAAACAATGCTGCCGTGCTGGATAAGGAAGTGCACGCAGAAGATGAAATAGAGCTGAATGCTATCTTGAAGAAAGTGTTGGCGGAAGATGCTACCCGTTGGCATCGCGTAGCGGAAGAAGTTCGTGGCGTATCTGAAGAGACAACCACAGGTGTACACCGTCTGTACCAGATGCAGGAAGAAGGCAAACTGTTATTCCCGGCATTCAATGTGAACGATTCGGTAACGAAGTCCAAATTCGATAATCTGTACGGATGTCGTGAATCATTAGCTGACGGTATCAAGCGTGCAACGGATGTGATGATTGCCGGTAAGGTAGTAGTTGTGTGTGGCTATGGTGATGTCGGTAAAGGATGTTCACATTCCATGCGCTCTTACGGGGCACGTGTGCTTGTGACGGAAGTAGACCCGATCTGTGCATTGCAAGCGGCAATGGAAGGCTTTGAAGTAGTGACAATGGAGGATGCGTGCACTGAAGGCAATATTTTCGTGACTACTACTGGCAATATCGATATTATCCGTATTGACCACATGGAGAAGATGAAAGACCAGGCTATCGTATGTAATATCGGTCACTTCGACAATGAAATTCAGGTGGATGCGTTGAAACATTATGCGGGTATCAAATGCGTGAATATAAAACCGCAGGTAGACCGTTATTATTTCCCGGATGGCCATAGCATTATACTGCTTGCCGACGGCCGTCTGGTAAATCTGGGGTGTGCGACAGGACATCCGTCATTCGTGATGAGTAACTCGTTTACTAATCAGACATTGGCTCAGATCGAACTGTTCAATAAAAAATATGATATAAATGTATATCGTTTGCCGAAACATCTGGATGAGGAAGTAGCCCGTCTGCATCTTGAAAAAATCGGGGTGAAACTGACTAAGCTGACTCCTGAACAGGCTGCTTATATCGGTGTATCGGTAGACGGCCCTTACAAGGCGGATCATTATAGATACTAAATTCAGTTGATAATTGATAGTTGATAAATGATAGTTGTTGGCTTGGGGGCTGAATGCAACAAGTCAGTTATCATTCTCAACTATCAATTATCATTTATCAACTATCAATATATTATGAAGAAAATCCTTCCAGACTTAATTGCCATTCTGGCTTTTATCATTCTTTCTTTTGCTTATTTCTTTCCGGCTGATATCGAAGGTCGTATTCTGTTTCAGCACGATTCGGTGGCCGGAGTTGGTGCAGGGCAAGAATCCAAGGAATATCTCGAACGTACCGGAGAACGTACACGCTGGACAAACTCTATTTTTGGCGGTATGCCTACCTATCAGATGTCTCCGAGCTACGATTCAACAAAGACTTTGAAGTGGGTGGAAAAGGTGTATCAGTTATACCTTCCCGGCTATGTCGTACTGACTTTCATTATGATGCTGGGCTTTTATATCCTTCTGCGAGCATTCGGATTATCAGCATGGCTGGCAGGACTAGGGGGGATTATATGGGCATTCTCTTCCTATTTCTTTATTCTGATACCGGCGGGGCATATCTGGAAGTTTGTTACATTGGCTTATATTCCGCCTACGATTGCCGGTGTCGTATTGGCTTATCGGAAGAAATATTTGTTAGGAGGGGTTATTACAGCCTTGTTTATTGCTCTTCAGATTCAGTCGAATCACATTCAGATGAGTTATTACTTCATGTTTGTGATCCTGTTCTTTATAATAGCTTATTTTGTTGATGCTTATGAAAAGAAGGAATTGCCGCATTTCTTTAAGGCTAGCGCTATTCTTGCATTAGCTGCTGTGGTAGGAGTTTGCGTAAATATCTCCAACTTGTACCATACTTACGAGTATAGTAAGGAGACCATGCGCGGTAAGAGCGAACTGAAACAGGAAGGCCCTGCTGCCAACCAGACCAGTAGCGGACTGGACCGCGATTATATTACAAATTGGAGCTATGGCATAGGTGAAACACTGACTCTATTAGTGCCCAACGTTAAGGGAGGGGGCTGTTCTACTACTTTGTCACAGAATGAAACTGCTATGGCAAAAGCAAACCCGATGTACGGAAACCTTTATTCGCAGTTGACGCCCTATTTTGGCGATCAGCCGTGGACTGCCGGGCCGGTATATGTCGGAGCGTTTGTTGTGTTCCTGTTTATTTTGGGATGTTTTATTGTTAAAGGCCCGCTCAAATGGGCACTGTTGGGAGCCACCATTTTTTCTATCCTTCTTTCGTGGGGAAAGAACTTCATGGGGCTGACTGATTTCTTCATCGATTATATTCCGATGTATAATAAATTCCGTGCGGTATCCTCCATTCTTGTAATAGCCGAATTTACAATTCCGTTGTTGGCGATTTTTGCTTTGAAAGAGATTCTGAGCAAACCGGATATCCTGAAGCTGAAAGAGAACCGTACAGGAGTAATTGTCACGTTGGTGCTTACAGCCGGTGTTGCGTTGATTCTGGCTGTTGCTCCGGGAGTTTTCTTCTCCAACTTCAGTTCAGGACAGGAAATGGCTGCTTTGAAGCAAGGGCTTCCGGCGGAACATCTTGTTCCTGTCATGACCAGCCTGAAAGATATGCGTGAGGCGATACTAACTTCGGATGCATGGCGTAGCTTTTTTATCATCGTTATAGGTTGCCTGCTTTTATTCTTATATCAACAGAAGAAGTTGAAAGCCTCATTCACCTTAGGAGGTATTGTACTTCTGTGTCTGATAGATATGTGGAGTGTCAACAAACGCTATTTGTATGATGATCTGTTTGTTCCGAAGTCCAAACAAGCGGAAGCATTCGTCAAGACGCAGGCGGATGAAATTATTCTTCAAGATACGACCTTATATTATCGGGTATTGAACTTTGTAGGTTTCCCCGGCAATACATTTAATGAGAATAATACAGCGTACTGGCATAAGAGTGTCGGTGGTTATCATGCCGCCAAGTTGCGCCGTTATCAGGAAATGATCGATCATCATATTACTCCGGAAATGCAGGCGACCTATCAGGAAGTCGCTGCTGCCGGTGGCAAAATGGACAGCGTGGATGCTTCTAAATTTCGTGTGCTGAATATGCTGAACACGAAATATTTTATCTTCCCTGCCGGACAACAGGGGCAGCCTGTTCCTGTGGAAAATCCGTATGCATACGGTAATGCCTGGTTTGTGGATAAGGTGCAGTATGTGAATAATGCAAATGAGGAAATTGATGCTTTGAATGATATTCTTCCTACGGAAATCGCTGTAGTAGATGCGAAGTTTAAGGAAAAACTGAAGGGTGTGACGGAAGGATATAAGGACTCTCTGTCTGCCATTCGTTTGACGAGCTATGAGCCGAATCGTTTGGTTTATAAGACTTCTTCCGCTAAAGACGGTGTAGTTGTTTTCTCTGAAATATATTATCCGGGATGGCAGGCAACGATTGACGGTCAGCCGGTGGATATTGCCCGGGCGGACTATGTGTTGCGTGTAATGAATATTCCGGCCGGTGAACATACGATTGAGATGTGGTTTGATCCGCAGAGCATACATGTGACGGAAAGTATTGCTTACGCAGCATTGGCTTTGCTGTTGATTGGAGTGATGATTCTGGTATGGATGAGTAGAAGCAGAATCTCTAAGAAATCTTGAATGAAATGATGTAATGCTTACCTTATTGCATAGAATAGATAAGGTTATTAGATAAGAACGGCTCTCTTCGGGAGGAAGAGAGCCGTTTTGCATTCACTAAAAAATTATGAAAAACAAACGCTATTTGGTTGTTTGAATATGCTGATTAATCATTCTTTATTTGTTTTAATACCTCAAAACTAAGCAGATACTGGGATAGATGAAAATAAAATCGACTAAGTACGGAGTTTTGTCTATCAAAAGTTCTGTTGAAAAAGGAAAATATGAATATAAAGAGTCGGTTTATGGGTAGCTTTCATTTGTCCTAACCCACTAAATTTGTAGCCGATTATAGAGCATATATTATGAAAAGACTACTGTTCATTTTTACCTTTTTTATTTTGCTCGTTGTAAACGGGAGAGCGCAAGGAGTAGAAACCTTGACATTGGAAGATTGCCTTCGGATAGGTATTGATAACAACTTGTCGTTGGAGAGCAAGCGTAGAGAAATACAGAAAAGCAAATATGGTGTATCTGAAAATCGGGCAAGATTGTTGCCGCAGATTAGTGCTGTCGCCGGTTATAGTAATAATTTTGATCCTCCGGTATCTGTGACGGACGGTTCATCTTACGGCGTTCCCTATAATATTACTCAAACATTGCAACATTCTGCTAATGCAGGCCTGGAAATGCAAATGCCGCTTTTCAACCAGACTCTTTATACTTCTATGTCTATTGCTAAAGTTGTGGAGGAGATCAGCCGCTTGTCTTATGGTAAGGCGAGGGAGGACATTATTCTTCAAATCAGCAAGATGTACTATCTGGGGCAAGTAACAGCCGAGCAAATAGTGTTGATAAAGGCGAATATCACCCGTCTGGAAGAGTTGCGGGATATAACCCGGGCTTTCTTTGATAATGGTATGTCTATGGAAGTCGACCTGAAAAGAGTAAATATCAATTTGGAGAACCTGAAAGTGCAATATGACAATGCACAGGCAATGATGAAGCAGCAACTTAATATGTTGAAGTACATTATGGATTATCCGGCTGAAAAAGAAATAGCCCTGACACCGGTTAATACTGATAGCATTACTACAGTCGCTTTAACCGGTTTGTCGGAGAACCTCTACGAACTGCAACTCACGCAATCGCAGTTGGAACTGGCTGAACGGCAAAAACGGATGATTACTAATGGCTATATCCCTTCTCTTAGTTTGACAGGGAACTGGAGATATGCTGCCTACACAGATAAAGGTTATCATTGGTTCCATTCCGGTCCGTCCAATCATTGGTTTCGTTCGTATGGACTGGGGCTGACTTTGCGCATTCCTATTTTTGATGGACTGGATAAAACCTATAAGATAAGGAAAGCGATGATCGACATTGAGAATCGCAAGCTGGCATGGGAGGACACCCGGAAAAATCTGCAAACCCAATATTTGAATGCGGTGAACGACCTGATGAATAACCAGCGTAATTTTAAAAAACAGAAAGATAACTATCTGTTGGCGGAAGATGTCTATGCCGTTACTTCCGACCGTTATCGCGAAGGGATCGCTTCAATGACTGAGGTGCTGCAAGACGAAATGCAGATGAGTGAAGCGCAGAACAATTATATCAATGCACATTATAATTATCGGGTCACCAATCTGATGCTCCTCAAACTGACCGGGCAGATAGAATCATTAGTCAAATAATACGCAACTAACAATCGAATCATAAAATATGGAAACAATGGAAAATAATATTCCTTCCGCTACTCATCAGGAGAAAGCGAAGAAAATGAAGAAACTTCGTCGTTGGCAGATTGCAGTCAGCCTTTTAGGAGTGGCTATTATTGTCTGGGGAGTAATTGAAGTGGTTTGTCTCTTTTTGAATTATAGCCAGACGGAAACCAGCAACGATGCCCAGATCGAGCAATATGTATCGCCTATCAACCTGCGTGCTTCGGGATATATTGATAAGATTTACTTTACCGAACATCAGGAGGTACATAAAGGGGATACTCTGATGGTGCTCGACGATCGTGAATATAAAATCCGGGTAATGGAAGCCGAAGCCGCACTGAAGGATGCGCAAGCCGGTGCCACAATAATTAATGCCACGTTGAATACTACACAGACCACTGCATCCGTCTATGATGCCTCTATTGCTGAAATCGAAGTGCGCCTGGCTAAACTGGAGAAAGACCGGAAACGATATGAAAATCTGGTGAAACGAAATGCAGCGACTCCTATCCAGCTTGAACAGATTATTACGGATTATGAGGCTACGCGTAAGAAGCTGGAAGCTGTGGAAAGACAGAAGAAAGCTGCCCTTTCCGGTGTGGATGAGGTGTCTTATCGTCGTGTGAGTACCGAAGCTGCTATTCAACGGGCAACGGCGGCACTTGAAATGGCACGCCTGAATCTGTCTTATACGGTTGTGGTAGCTCCCTGTGATGGAAAGCTCGGTCGTCGTTCGTTGGAGGAAGGACAATTCATTTCCGCTGGACAGACGATTACTTATATTCTTCCTAATACTCAAAAATGGATTGTAGCCAATTATAAGGAAACGCAAATTGAGAATCTGCATATCGGACAGGAAGTATCTGTTACGGTAGACGCTATTAGTGATAAAGAGTTTACGGGGAAGGTAACATCTATTTCAGGGGCCACAGGTTCTAAATACTCATTAGTCCCGACAGATAATTCGGCCGGAAACTTTGTAAAGATACAACAGCGTATCCCTGTACGTATTGATTTTACTAATTTATCCAAAGAAGATAACGAACGACTGGCAGCTGGTATGATGGTCGTGGTTAAAGCCCGGCTTTAGTTTCATTCTGCCTTGTCCGTGAAGTGTGATTAACTATTTGTAAACAGTAATTTGGATTTACACAAATGCCCTCATATCCTAAAAACTATCCTTTTTATAACTGGATGCCCAAGCCATTGGGGATTATCATCCTATTATTCTTTTTCCTGCCGATTCTTACGGTAGGCGGGGTTTATTCGGTGAATAGTACCGAGATGATGAGCGGTCTTGGCATTATTTCCGAACATATTCAGTTTGCTAACTTTGTGACTTCGATCGGTATGGCGGCTTTTGCTCCATTCTTGTACGAACTGGTGTGTGTGCGCCGGGAGAAGATGATGTGCATTGTCGGATTCGCATTGATGTATATATTCAGTTATATTTGTGCCAAGACCGATAGCGTATTCCTGTTAGCACTTTGTAGTCTGTTGACAGGCTTTCTGCGTATGGTGTTGATGATGGTCAATCTGTTTACCCTTATTTGGTATGCCGGAGGCATGGAAGCTACCCGTAATATCACTCCGGGGCTGGAACCGAAAGACGCAGCCGGTTGGAACAAACTGGATATTGAAAGATGTGTGAGCCAGCCGGCGGTTTATCTGTTTTTTATGATTCTGGGACAGTCGGGTACGGCACTCACGGCCTGGCTGTCCTTTGAATATGAGTGGAAGTATGTGTATTATTTTATGATGGGGATTCTACTGGTTTCTATCTTAATCATATTTATCACTATGCCCAATTACAAATTCCCTGGGCGCTTTCCTATCAACTTCCGTAAGTTCGGTAATGTCACTGCCTTCTGTGTTTCGCTGACGTGTCTCACTTATGTACTGGTTTACGGTAAAGTGCTCGATTGGTACGATGATGAGTCTATCCGTTGGGCAACTGCTGTCAGCATACTTTTTGCCGGGATCTTTCTCTATATGGATGTCACCCGCCGGTCGCCTTATGTCTTGTTGGATGCATTCAAACTACGCACCATCCGTATGGGCGCTTTGCTTTATCTGCTGCTGATGATCATCAATTCCAGTGCCATGTTTGTTAATGTATTCGCAGGTGTAGGGATGCATCTTGATAATTTGCAGAATGCTTCGTTGGGCAATTGGTGCATGGTGGGGTATACTATTGGTGCAGTGATTGCTATGGCGTTGGGGAGCAAAGGATTGCATTTCAAATATCTTTTTGCTCTTGGATTTTTCTTTCTGTCCTTATCGGCTGTGTTCATGTATTTTGAAGTACAGACAGCAGGGATGTATGAACGTTTGAAGTATGCAGTCATTATCCGTGCTATTGGTATGATGATTTTGTATGCCCTGACGGCAGCTTATGCTAATCAGCGTATGCCTTTCAAATACCTTTCTACCTGGATTTGCATCATGCTCACCGTGCGTATGGTGCTGGGACCCGGTATTGGAGGAGCTATTTATTCGAATGTGCTGCAGGAACGGCAGCAACATTACATCACCCGTTATGCGCAAAATGTAGATTTGCTAAATCCGGATGCTTCTACTTCTTTTCTTGGTACGGTGCAGGGGATGAAGTATCAAGGGAAAAGTGAGACGGAAGCCCGTAATATGGCAGCTATATCTACTAAGGGACGGATTCAGGTGCAAGCCACGCTTTCCGCCCTCAAAGAAATGGCAGGCTGGACGATCTATGGCGGGTTAATTTGTATGATATTTGTGCTTGTTGTTCCTTATCCTAAACGAAAATTGCTAACTTAGCGTCGTTTTTGATAATGATTTATATAATGTATTGGTATTATGGATACACAGCAAGATCGTTTATTGCAATTTGACCGCGACTTGTTGAGCGGGAAAAATATATGTAGTTCGAAAGGTGTACTTGTGACTTTTCCGTCTTCTTTAAAAAAACTGTTCCACATGAAAGGATTGGGGGTGATTATTTGTCACCGGGGGAGTTTCCAGTTTTCTTTGAATCAGAAGGTCTGTTCTGCTAAGGCGGGCGAAAGCCTGTTTATTCCCGAAGAAGGTGCGTTTCAGGTTCTTCAGGAATCAGAAGATATGGAAGTACAGATTCTGATCTATCAGATAGAGCCCATACGGGATATTATGGGCAATGCGGTTGTGACTATGTATATGTATTCGCGGATTACTCCTGATGAGCCTAGTTGTGTGTGGACCACCGGTGAAGAAGAAGAAATCACGAAATATATGTCTCTGCTCGACAGTGCTGTGGAGGTAGAAGAAAATCCATTTAAACTTTACGAACAAAAACTGCTTCTACTTGCATTAACATACAGGATTTGTTCCATGTATAATCGTAAATTAGTGAATGATGGAGAAGAAGCGGGAGGACGGAAAAATGAAGTCTTCATCCGTTTAATCCAGTTAATTGAGAAATATTATATGCAGGAGCGGGGAGTGGAATTTTATGCGGATAAACTCTGTTTGTCTCCTAAATATCTTTCTGCGGTTTCAAAAAGTATATGCGGGTATACAGTACAGGAACTTGTATTCAAGGCGATTATCCGTAAAAGTATCTCGTTGCTGAAGAATACTCAGCAGGACATTCAGGAAATCTCGAATGCTTTCGGCTTCCCCAATGCTTCTTATTTCGGTACATTCTTTAAGAAGCAAGTGGGGATGTCGCCGCAGCAATATCGAAAGAGTCTTTAAAGATTTATTCTTTTTCTCCGTAGGCAAGATCGCCTGCGTCGCCCAGCCCCGGAACGATATAGGAGTGTTCATTGATTTCGGGGTCGATAGCAGCACACCAGATCGTTGTCTTATCTTCGGGGAATACATTTATAATATGATCGATAGCCTTCTGGCTGGCGATGATGGAAGCAACGTGGATTTCGGCAGGGTGACCTTTGGTCAGCATTGCCTGATAGCTCAGTTCCATACTGCCGCCTGTTGCCAACATAGGGTCGGTGATGATCAGCGTTTTGTCGTCAATACGGGGAGAAGCGATATATTCTATATGTATATCAAATTTTAGCGTATCCTTATACTTACGGTATGCGGAAACAAACGCATTCTCCGCACCATCGAAATAACTCAAGAAGCCCTGATGGAAGGGTAGGCCTGCACGTAAGATAGTGCTGATAACTAAATTGTTGTCCGGTGTACTTACCGGAGCAACTCCCAGTGGTGTCCGGATGTTTTTTACCGAATATGTAAACTCCTTACTCATTTCATACGCCATGATTTCTCCGATACGTTCAATGTTACGGCGGAAGCGAAGGCGGTCGTTCTGAACTTCTACATTTCTGATCTCGGATATGTACTGGTTTAGAATCGAATTTGTTTTGCTAAAATCAATTACTTTCATATTATAGTTTAATCATAATTTAATCTCATTTTCATAGTATTGATAGCATACTGACTTGCAAAGTAAATGATAATCTTTCAAATTGCAATATTCAGTTTGCAGATATTGTTAGGAATTTATAAAAGAGATTCAATTAGGGAAAAATTTCTCTAATCCCTTCTTGCTTTCCAAAGAAAGTGTTACTTTTGTACCCGGATTTACAAGGGGGCGTTCCTCAATCCCCTTCTTAGTCAAAAGGTGAAGAGATAATAAAACAAAATACCAATTTAATTAATTCAAAGAAAATGGCAAATTTAGATTTAAGCAAGTACGGTATCACAGGTGTGACCGAGATTTTGCACAACCCGTCTTATGATGTTTTGTTCGCTGAAGAAACAAAACCGAGTCTGGAAGGCTTTGAAAAAGGTCAAGTAACTGAATTAGGTGCTGTTAATGATGTAATGACAGGTATCTATACCGGTCGTTCTCCTAAAGATAAATTCTTCGTTAAGAATGAAGCTTCTGCTGATTCTGTATGGTGGACTTCTGACGAATACAAAAACGACAACAAACCTTGTACTGAAGAAGCTTGGGCTGATTTGAAAGCTAAAGCTGTAAAACAATTGTCGGGCAAACGTCTGTTCGTTGTTGATACTTTCTGTGGTGCTAACGAAGCAACTCGTATGAAAGTACGTTTCATCATGGAAGTAGCTTGGCAGGCTCACTTCGTAACTAACATGTTCATCCGTCCGACTGCTGAAGAACTTGCTAACTACGGAGAACCTGATTTCGTATGTTTCAATGCTTCTAAAGCTAAAGTTGACAACTATAAAGAACTGGGCTTGAACTCTGAAACTGCTACAGTGTTTAACCTGAAGACTAAAGAACAAGTTATCCTGAATACTTGGTACGGTGGTGAAATGAAGAAAGGTATGTTCTCTATTATGAACTACATGAACCCGCTTCGTGGTATCGCTTCTATGCACTGCTCTGCTAACACGGATATGGAAGGAACTAGCTCTGCTATCTTCTTCGGTCTGTCAGGTACAGGTAAGACTACTTTGTCTACTGACCCGAAACGTAAGTTGATCGGTGACGACGAACACGGCTGGGATAACGAAGGTGTATTTAACTATGAAGGTGGTTGCTATGCTAAGGTTATCAACTTGGATAAAGACAGCGAACCGGATATCTATAACGCTATCAAACGTGACGCTTTGCTTGAAAACGTAACAGTTGACGCTAACGGTAAGATCGACTTCACTGATAAGAGTGTAACAGAAAACACTCGTGTTTCTTATCCTATCTATCACATCGAAAACATTGTTAAGCCTGTTTCTAAAGGTCCTCACGCTAAACAAGTTATCTTCTTGTCTGCTGACGCATTCGGTGTATTGCCTCCGGTATCTATCCTGAACCCGGAACAAGCTCAGTATTACTTCCTGTCTGGATTTACAGCTAAATTGGCTGGTACAGAACGTGGTATCACTGAACCGACTCCGACATTCTCTGCTTGCTTCGGTGCTGCTTTCTTGTCATTGCACCCGACTAAATATGCAGAATAACACTGGTTGGAATGGTTCTGGCAAACGTATCTCTATCAAAGATACTCGTGGTATTATCGATGCGATCCTTGACGGTTCTATCGACAAAGCTCCTACTAAGGTTATTCCTTACTTCGACTTTGTTGTTCCGACAGAACTTCCGGGTGTTGATCCGAATATCCTTGACCCGCGCGACACTTACGAATGTGCTTGCAAATGGGAAGAAAAAGCAAAAGACTTGGCAGGACGTTTTATCAAGAACTTCGCTAAGTTTACAGGTAACGAAGCTGGTAAGGCTTTGGTTGCTGCTGGTCCGAAACTCTAATTTATATATTAGATATATTGAGAAAGGCGGTTCCGAAAGGAGCCGCCTTTTTGTTTCATAAGTTTCATAAAAATATGAATTCTATTTTGTAATTTGATATAATAAAGATATATTTGTTATGCCTTATAAATATCTAAAAGAAAAATAAATGAACCTGCGCGATAACAGTATTGATCTCGTCTCTTTCAATAAACTATTTACGGAGTATCATGAACGCTTTGTCCGTTTCGCTTATACTTATGTGGATAACTATATGGAGGCTGAGGATATTGTGATGGAAGCCATGACTTATTACTGGGAAAACAGGACCCGTTTGTTTGGAGTGAATCCTCCTGCTTATATTTTTACTACAATTAAAAATAAGTGCCTGAATTATCTTCGCGACCGTCAGTATTATCAGGCTGTATCAGAGCAATTACAAGAGCATGCAGCATGGAAGCTTGCGATACAGATATCTACTCTGGAAGCATGCAACCCGGAGGAACTTTTTTCTAAAGAAATGAAGCAGTTGGTGGAGCATGCGTTAAGTAAATTGCCGGAAAAAACAAGAAGAGTCTTTATTATGCGGCGCTTTGAAGAAAAGAGTTATCGTGAGATTGCTTCAGAGATGAATATGTCCGTCAAGGGAGTTGAATACCATATGAATAAGGCGACAGAATCTTTAAAAAAAACATTGAAAGACTTCCTGCCTCTTTTGATTTATCTTATCTATCATTAATTTTTCACATCTATTAACTAGGGATTCTTTTTCGTTGTGTGCTTTACTATAAAAGGCAATGGTATAATGTGTCATTTTATATAAGTTGACGATGAATTTGGACAGAGAACTTTTATTTCGTTTTTTCAATAAAGAAACGACGCTTGAGGAAGAAAAGAAAATTCGTCTTTGGATAGATGAATGCGACGAACATCGTCGCGAGTTTTTCCGTGAACGTCAACTTTTTGATGCTATTTTGCTTCACGGGGATCCGTCTTACGAAAAGAGCCGCCCCCGATTCTATATTCCATGGCATAAAGTGGTGGCTACTCTTTCCGGTATTGCAGCGATTGTGATACTTACTATCATTACGACTACATATTTCTTGCAACAATCTTTTAGAGACGAAGTGATGAATACAGTTACTGTCCCCCAGGGACAGCGTGTTCACTTGACATTGTCTGATGGAACAAAGGTTTGGTTGAATGCTAAAACCAAAATGGAGTATCCGCAAAGCTTTAAAGTGTCCGATCAAAGAATAGTAAAAGTGGACGGCGAAGCCTATTTTGAAGTGAGTAAGAATAAAGAGAAACCATTTATTGTTAAAACGACTAAGGGTGATGTAGAAGTATTAGGAACTAAGTTTTACATAAGCGCTTATGCGACAACAGATGTTTTTGAAACTTCTTTGATAGAAGGTAAAGTGAAGGTGCATACTGCTTATGAAGATATGACACTCTATCCCAAAGATAAGGCTGTATTGGAAAACGGTCTTCTCACTCGTAAGCAGATTGATGATATGGATACTTACCGTTGGCGTGACGGGCTTTATTGTTTTAAGAACCTATCTTTTGATGATGTTCTGAAACAATTTGAGATCTATTATGATATCCGTTTTGTGAAAGAGAATCCACAAATTGCAAACCCAAAACTGAATGGAAAGTTCAGGCTGATTGACGGAGTAGATTACGCATTACGGGTACTTCAAAGAGAGGTCGGTTTCTCATTCCGGAGGGATGATGAAGCTAATGTGATTTATCTGAAATAATTTGTCCAACTATAAAATGAATGCCTATGTAAATAAATAGAAGAAGTCTGAAAACGAAATCGGCAAGTACTACCAATACCTGCCGATCGTGAGATAAATTTTCTCACCCGAGAGTGAAAAAACTTTTAATAAAATCTAATCGTAAAAATATGAAAAATAAATCAATCGGGGACGATTATAAGCTAAAAAATCCCCATGTTAACCTATTTTATAGAGCTATGCGAATAACTACATTCTTATTGTTCTTCTGTTCGTTCTGTGCTTTAGCCGATAATGTAAATTCTCAGACGGCGAAAGTTACTATTAAAAGAAGTAATGTGACACTTCTGGATGTGCTGAATGAAATAGAAAATCAAACTAATTATCTGTTTATTTATTCCAACGACATTAATGTGAAACGTCCGGTTTCGATTAATGTGAATGCAAAGGCGGTTAATAGCGTTTTAGCTAAGTTGTTTGCTGGAAAGGACGTTGCCTATCAAATGGAGGGAACTCATATTGTTTTGACAAAAACGGAAAAATCCTTAAACGAGGTAAGTGTACAGCAACAAAGTAAAAGAATGGAAAACATTACCGGTGTGGTGCTTGACGAAGCGGGAGAACCGATAATCGGTGCTTCTGTAAAAGTACAGAATACAACTATTGGTACCATTACTGATCTGGAAGGAAAGTTTAAATTGGAGCTTCCGGCAAAATCTGTCATTGAAATATCGTTTATCGGATATCGGACGAAAACGGTTGTTGTCGGTAAGGAGAAACATATTAGTATCTATATGGAAGAAGATACTAAGGCGTTGGACGAAGTGATTGTTGTGGGGTATGGCACGACTTCCAAGCGCAAGACTACTGCCGCTATTGCTAGTGTGAATGCTGAAGATATAGCTAAAGTACCTACGGCTAATATAACACAGAGCCTTGCCGGCCGTGCTCCGGGATTGATCGTGAATACATCCGGAGGTGGTATTAATAACTATTCTTCTATATCCATTCGTGGTGGTGCTACTCCATTGTTTGTTATCGATGATGTTATCTGTGAAGAACGTGATTTCCGGAATTTAAATCCTGAAGATGTGGAACAGATGTCTGTGCTGAAAGATGCGGCTTCTACTGCCGTATATGGTGCACGTGCTGCAAATGGCATTATCATGGTGGTAACTAAGCAGGGTAAAGCTGGTAAAATGAGTATCAATTATAGTTTCAACTACAATTTGAGTCAACCTACAATTATGCCTGATAAATTGAATTCGTATGATGCCGCTTATTATCTGAACCAGGGGTTGGCAAATGACGGTATGAAAGAACGTTTTAATGCGGAAGAAATGGAACTTTTTGCGAACGGTTCTGATCCTCATCATTACCCTAACGTGGACTGGCAGAAGTTGGCTATGAATACATTTGCTCCTGAACAACGTCATACACTGACTGTGACCGGTGGTAGTGAAAAAGTAAAAGCATATACATCATTCTCATATTATGACCAGCAGTCTATCTATAAGAATAATACCAATAATCTCCAACGCTATAATTACCGTACCAACCTGATTGCAGATTTTAAGGAAGTAGGCGTTAAAGTAACTTCAGGAATTGAAGGATATCTGACAAAAAGCCGGGAGCCGTTGAGTACTACGGGAGGTGATTATGGTAGTGTCTGGAGTCATATCCAGAATAAATTGCCTTGGGAAAATGCGTATAACCAATATGGGCAATTGAATAATATCCCGGATAACCCGTTGGCGGAGATTTCTCCGGAAGCGGGATATAGCAAGGGAGAGATTGCTACGGTTAAGGCCAATATGGGATTGGAATGGACGGTACCTTGGGTAGCAGGACTAAGATTGAAAGCGTTAGGAAATTATCGTCTGACAGCCGACCGTCAGAAGGATTGGAAGAAATCTCCGGTTATGTATGATTGGGACGGAAATCCGAATACTCCAAGCAAGCCGTCTTTAGAAAAGAATTATTGGAATATGTCAGAGTACACCGTACAAGCTTTTGCAAATTACGACCGTACTTTTAATGTTGTGCATACTGTTAGTGCTACGGCCGGTATTGAGGCAAATAAATATATGTATGATAATGCAACTCTGGGACGCAAAGAATACTTGTTGGATGTAGATCAGATCAATCCGGGGCCTGTTGCTACGGCTACAAACTCCTCTGCTGAGGGGACACGTGCACGTGCCGGTCTAGTGGCTCATTTAAAGTATGATTATGCAAGTAAATATGTGGTAGAAGGTAGTATGCGTTATGACGGCAGTGACAATTTCCCGAAAGGAAAACGTTGGGGAGTCTTTTATGCAGGTTCGGCGGCATGGGTAATCTCTGAGGAATCGTTCTGGAAAAATTTGAAAGATCGCCATATTCTTGATCTGTTTAAGATTAGGGCTTCTTATGGAGAGATTGGTCTGGATGATATTTCTGCTTATTCATACTTACAGTCTTATAATTTGGATGAACGCGGATATTTGTTAGGAGGTAAATTTTATCCGGGTTTTTCTGAAGGTAACTTGGTTAGCAAAGATATTTCTTGGTATACAACTCGCAGTACAAATGTCGGATTAGACTTTGCTTCTTTAGATAATCGCTTGTCCGGTTCTGTCGAATATTTCCGTATGTCTACAAAAGGATATCTGACTTCTCCTTCTAATGTGGCATATACTGATCCGTTAGGAACCTCATTGCCACAAGTAAAGTCTGACGGTGAAAGTATTCGTCAAGGAGGTGAATTCATTGTACAGTGGAAAGAAAAGAGAGGTGATTTTGAATATGCGATAGGTGCTAATTTTACCTATTTTGATTCATTCTGGATGAATAATCCGTACGAAGCAGAAACAGACTTGAAGAATCCTTATAAACGTACTACTCATGCCAAAGGATATTGGGGAATCGGATATGAATCTTTGGGATATTATCAAAGTCAGGAAGATGTGATGAACTCGCCCAAACGGCAAAACTCGGTAAACTTGGGTGCTGGTGATATTAAATATTATGATTTCAATGGAGATGGTATAATTGACGGAAATGACCAACATCGTATCGGTAAAAATTCTTCTCCTCGCGGACAGTATGGTATAAGTATAGATCTTAATTATAAGGGCTGGTTCATGAATATGTTGTGGCAAGGAGCTACGTCCAAAGATTTCTATTTTGGAGACAAGCTGCAAGGTCAAGGTTCCGATTATGGCTATTTGTCAGTGATTTATGATTTCCAGAGAGACGTTTGGACACCGGATAATCGGAATGCCAAGTTCCCTCGTCTACGGAGTACTTCTAAATATAATGGAAGCAACAATTATGGTTCATCTGATTTCTGGTTGGTTAATACTGGCTATATCCGTCTGAAGAGTTTGAATATCGGTTATGATCTGAAACATAAAGTATTGAAGAGAGTTCCATGGATCACGAAATGTGATGTCTCTCTGAGTGGATATAACTTGTTGACTTTCAGCGAATCGAATAAATACGATATTGATCCGGAGATTGGAAATACTAATTTATATACTTATCCTGTCAGCAGGGTATATTCGATTAGTTTTAACATTGGATTCTAATAACTTTAAAAACACAGAATATGAAAATAATGAAATATATAGTTCCTGCACTTTTAGGAGGGATGTTAACACTGCAAAGTTGTGAACATTTTTTAGATACGAAACCTACGGAAACTTATTCGGAAGAATTGGTTTGGGGGAGTCGGTCTACTGCCGATGCATTCGTACTACGCACATATCCTGATATTTTGGGATTATACCACGATTTTTGGGGAGACGATCAGATAACACTAAATACAATTCTACGCCAAAGTTGTCCGGGAGAGGCACGTGACCTGATAAATCGGGAACATGATTTCGGTTTTAATAAATTTAGTATTATCCGTCGGTGTAACTTGATTATTGAACAGGCTTCCGCCTCTACTGCTTTATCCGATTTGGATAAAAAAGAACTGGTTGCCGAGGGAAAAATGCTTCGGGCTATGATCTACTATTATCAGGCGAAACATTGTGGACGTGTGATTTGGGTAGACAGGGTATTGCAAGTAGACGATGAATTTAATTTGCCCCTCACTGAATCTATTGACCGGACGTATGATTTGATATTGAGTGATTTGGATGATGCCATAGCAGGACTTCCGGAGGAATATCCTGCCGGGCGTGCCAATGCTAATGCGGCCCGGGCTTTGAAGTCGGAAGTCTGTCTGACGGCTGCTGCTTACACTACGGATGCTACACGAAAGAAGACATTATGGGAACAAGCGGTAGTAGCGGTAGATGCTATCCAAGGTTATTCTTTGGACGCCAATTATGGTGGCATGTTCAATCAGGAGAACTCTTATTCTTCAACGGAGATTATTTTAGCCAGATATTTCAGTAAAGAAAATACAAATGGCGGTGATACTTATATGCAGACTGTCATTCCTAATCAGGGAAATGATAATCTAAAAAAGTTGGGACGTGGTCCTTTGTTTAAAAAAGACTGGGTCTTTGAGTGCTGGCTGGAACATTCGCCTTCCCAGAATTTGGTAGATGATTATCTGGTTATTGACCAACTGACAAATGAAGCTAAAAAGTGGAATACGACTTCCCAGTTTGTGAATAATACCAATGTCATTTCTAATGATGCTGTAAGAGATCTGGCTGTGAATGCTGATGAATTGGATGAACACTCTCTGGCTTATGAAACGAAAGATAAAGGGCGTGATACCCGTATTAATGATTTTATGTATACGCATCGCGACAAACGTTTTTATGCGACAATCGTACAGGACTCCTGTGAATATTATGGGGAATTAGTCACAATGCATAAGACCGGTAACTTGCAACGTTGTAGTTTGGGTGAGGCTCCGGGAACCGCTGAAATGGGGTCTACCAATTACTTGTGGCGCAAAGGTGTCTACATTAATGACTGGCGTATATTTGTTGATGTGCCTACGGATTATCATTATGTAATTTTCCGGTACGGACGTGCGCTGTTGAATAAGGCTGAAGCCCTTCTTTGTCTGGCAAAGAGTGACCCTTCAAAACTGTCAGAAGCAGTAGCTACTTTCAATCAGACTCGCACTGTACATGGTGGTTTGCCGGAATCCGAAGCATCCACGTTGGTTGAGGCATGGAAAGATTATAAGATTGAGCGTCATGTAGAATTGCCAATGGAAGGCGACTATTATTGGTCTTTGTTGCGTTGGGGCAAATATGGTGAAGAAGCAAACGACGGACAACCCTCCGGAAGTGAAGTCATCAAAGAATTGCGTACTCCGGCTACATTTATTGAAATTAGCAGTGACCGTCATCGTATGTTTATCGGTACACAAGGATATGGAAATGCCGACCGTACTTTTTCTAAGAAACGCTATTTGTATCCTATTCCGCAAAGTTTGATTAATGCAAACTCTGCTATAACAGAGAAGGACCAAAATCCTCTGTGGTAAAATGATAACCAATATTCGAATTATTAATCAATGAAACAAGAACAATGAATAGAATTAAATTATCAGACATAAAATGGTTGCTTGTAATGTTGTGCCTGCCATTTGTTTCCTCATGTAAAGATGATCTTGAGGCTTATGAAGAAGCGGAAATTACCTCAGTCGGTGCATATCACCGCTACTATACAACAGAGAAGGATGCTTTGACAGGTGAGTTTAAGGTGGCGGAGAAGGAATTGGAGAAGTCCAATAGTATCAACGAAGACGAAGCGGTTGTTACTGCGACTTTCACGGTTCCTGCTGCCAGTGGCAGTTTTACTGATGCTGAACGTGCAAAAGTGTCGTTGAATAAGTTGGTTGTATACTTCAATGTGTCTACTGCTGCACGCGTGACACCACTGGATGGCTCCCCGAAGTTAGGGGCTCCGGGCGATTGGACCTCAGAACGTAGATATAGTGTCATGGCTGCAAATGGAACAAAGAAAACATGGACTGTCAAAGTTGTGTTGAATAAATAGGTATTATTTTCTTATATTTGTAGCAAATAAACTGAAATCAAACAATTGAGGTCTTGGGAGTCGTTGAGGTGGTGATTAAGCACGTTATGTCAACGACTCCTTTTTAATTTGAAAATTATAATGTTTATGAATACACCTTTGTCTCCCGTCTCCGGGCGTTTGGCTTCACTCGATATCCTACGGGGTTTCGACCTCTTTCTTTTAGTTTTCTTTCAACCGGTATTTGTGGCTTTGGGGCAACGTTTGAATTTTCCGTGGCTTAATGACATTTTATATCAGTTCGATCATGAGTCTTGGATTGGTTTCCGGTTCTGGGACCTTGTGATGCCACTTTTCCTGTTTATGACAGGAGCCTCCATGCCTTTTTCCTTTTCCAAGTTTAAAAATGCCCCTAATAAATGGCCTGTTTATCGTAAAATAATAAAGCGCTTTGTATTGCTTTTTATTTTCGGCATGATTGTGCAGGGAAACCTTTTGGGATTGAATCCTGATTCTCTTTATTTATATTCGAATACGTTGCAGGCGATAGCAACAGGCTATCTTATTGCAGCAATAATTTTGTTACACTGTTCTTTCCGTTATCAGGTGCTCATTACATTATTATTGTTACTGCTCTACTGGATACCGATGACTTTCTTCGGCGATTTTACTCCCGGAGGGAATTTTGCAGAAAAGGTAGACCGACTAGTGCTAGGCCAGTTTCGGGATGGTGTGTATTGGGGAGAAGATGGAAACTGGCATTTTTCTCCTTATTATACTTATACTTGGATATGGAGTAGCTTAACTTTTGGAGTAACAGTTATGCTAGGTACTTTTGCCGGAAAGATAATGAAAGAAGGAAAAGAAAATAGAAAGGGAGTGGTGAGGCTTTTATTATTGTTAGGCATAGTATTAATAGGGGTATCTTTGCTATGGAGTTTGCAAATGCCTATTATTAAGCGGCTATGGACTTGTAGTATGACTTTGTTTTCCGGAGGACTCTGCTTTCTGCTTATGGGATTATTTTATTATTGGATAGACTATAAAGGGCATACCTATGGGTTGGATTGGTTGAAAATTTATGGGATGAACTCTATCACTGCCTATATTTTAGGTGAGGTCGTTAATTTCCGTTGTATAGCAGCTTCTATCAGCTATGGCTTAGAGCAGTTTCTTGGTAACTATTATTCTGTATGGTTAAGTTTTGCTAATTATCTCATTGTCTTTTTTATACTTCAAATGATGTATAAACATCGTATCTTTTTGAAAATTTAAAAATACTACAATGAATAAGAAAAGTCTGTATTGGTATAATAAATGATTCCTGTCGTTATAGGCGTTTCTTTTTCACTGTTTACTTATCAGGATATATTTTATTGGTTTTTTATTTCGCGTAACTATAGTCTTCTTTTCGTATAACTATGGTTATGCGAAGTAATAGTAGGCAATGAAATAATCTATTTAGAATATGAATGAAGTCTCAAATGTAGCTTCCCGATGATAGTCTATATGTTCCTTAAAAACTATTCAAAGATATATAATTATAAAATTTAATAGATTTTTTTACTGAAAGAAAATATGCAATTAGAAGATAATTCAGAATTTGTTTGAAATAACTTTTACCAAGTTCTACTGGAACTTCGTGATTCGTTTTGTAAAGTGAACTAATGTGTTAGTTTGTATGCAATAATAATTGTAATACGTTGCAAATATATAGATAATTTTTGTAATTGCAATAGATTTGAGTAATGTTTTTATTATCTGGTCAGATAAATATAAAAAAAGAACTTATCTGTTTTAATATTTTTACTCAATGAAATAAATTGTCAATAGTTTTATTTGCAAATAAGCGTTTATATCGTGATTTTTGTATCTATATATTATGCGCTTTTTGTAATTAACTTTGGTAGAGTCCTTATTTTCTTCATTTCATACCCCTCTGATATATATTCTTTTTTTATCACGAAGTTCCAGTAGAACTTAGTGTAGCGATAAATAAAAAAAGACCTTATATCCTATGAACAGTACAGCTCAGCACAGTTTATCTCCTCTGGTACAGTATAACCAGGTTATATCATCTTGTTTTTTATATTCAATTTATGGAAAAAAGAGTGCTTTTGTCCGGGGATTGAATAAGTCTTGTATAATGTATTATTTGAAACTTAACATACCCCCAAGTTCCCACAACCGATGCAACAGAATGTAGTATCGGGTAGTGGGATTTTTTGAAAAAACGGATGTGATTCATAAGATAGAAAATGCCGTCTATTTGAGAATTTCCGGTGTAACACCTTTAACAAGATTATAAACTAATAACGAATGCTGGCAAAGAAAAAATGAACGTTTTTGTGAAGATAGCAATTTAATAGATGAAAGTGCTATCCTTTATTTATTGAAAACCTTTAATTAACCCAGATTCATGCTTATCGAAAAGCATAAGAATGAATTGTTAACACTTTTAATTTCTATGATGAATGAAAAACAAAATTGTGGAAGAATACTGCGATTATTGATCCTATTTTGTTTGTATGGTATTTGTTTACCTCCCCTTCACGCCAAACAGGATATTGCATCACCACAACAGACAGGCAAGACCTATACAATTAAAGGAGTTGTATTGGATTTTAACAATGAACCGATTATTGGTGCCAGTGTTTTTATTCCGGGAACCAGTATCGGAGTAGCTACAGACTTGGACGGAAATTATGTACTGAAAGTACCGGCAAACACGAAAAATATAGAATTCTCTTACATTGGATATGAGAAGAAAGTTGTTCCGTTCAACCCTAAAGATCTAAATGTCTTTCGTGTTGTGACGATGAAAGAAGATAGCGGTATTGCACTTGAAGATGTCACGATTGTAGCTTTTGCCAAACAAAAGAAAGAGTCCGTATTAGGCTCCGTTTCTACTATCAAACCGGCGGAGTTAAAAACTACCAGTAGTAATCTTACTACCGGATTTGCAGGGAAGTTGGCGGGAGTAGTTGCTTATCAAAGAAGTGGAGAACCGGGTGAAGATAATGCCGAATTCTTTATTCGTGGTGTGACGACATTTGGAACAGGGAAAGCCGATCCGTTGATTTTGATTGATAACATTGAATTGACTTCATCAGATTTGGCAAGATTGAATACCGATGATATCGCCAGTTTCTCCATTCTGAAAGACGCTACTGCTACTGCGCTTTATGGTGCGCGTGGTGCTAATGGTGTTATTCTTGTAACGACAAAAGAAGGTACGGAAGGTAAAATGAAATTATCTTTCAGGGTAGAAAGTTCGTTCTCCGCTCCTTCCAAAGAGGTTGAAATTGCTGATCCGCTGACGTTTATGAAACTTCATAATGAGGCGGTGAGAACTCGAAATCCGGATGGTGCATTACCTTATCTGGAAAGCGCGATTGCTGCTCGCGAAAAAGGGTTGAATCCGATGGCTTATCCGATGGTAGACTGGAAGGATATGCTATTCAAAGATTTCACAACTAACTATCGCGGAAACATGAGCCTTAGCGGTGGTGGCCGTGTAGCCCGTTACTATGTAGCATTGTCTTATTCGCGGGATAATGGTATCTTGAAACAGGTTCCCAGTAACCTTTTTGATAATAATATTAAGTTGGATAAATATACGGTACGTTCGAATGTTAATATTAATCTGACCAAAACAACCGAGTTGGGAGTGCGCGTGAGCGGCACGTTTGATAGTTATCAAGGTCCGATACAGGGCGGTTCGCAGGTTTACAGTCAGGCTATTAAAGCAAGTCCGGTTCTTTTTCCTGCTATGTATGCTCCGGATGCAGCTAACCAATATACCAATCATCCTATGTTCGGTAATTATGGAACTAGTGCAAATTACTTGAATCCGTATGCTGAAATGGCACGCGGTTATAAAGAATATGAAAACACTGTTATACTTGCCCAGTTGGAGTTGAAGCAAGATTTCAGTTTTATAACCGAAGGCTTGAAAGGGCGTTTGTTGGGAAATGTCACGCGAACTTCATATTATGACCTTCAACGTTCTTATACTCCGTTCTATTATGCCTTGGATAGTTATGATAAGACAAAAGATGAATACACTCTCTCTGCTCTAAATCCGGATTTGGGTACAGATTATCTAGGATACTCTCCGGGAAGTAAAAAAGTAGGTAGTTCCCTGTATTTGGAAGCGTCGTTGTCATACGATCGGACGTTTGTTGAAAAACACAATGTCAGTGGTATGTTGGTTTATACAGTGCGTGAAGGGAAAAGTGGCAATGAAAACACCTTGCAGAAATCACTCCCTACCCGTAATTTGGGATTAGCAGGACGTTTTACTTACGGATTCTCCGACCGTTATTTTGCGGAGTTTAATTTCGGTTACAACGGTTCCGAACGTTTTGACAAGAGTCATCGTTGGGGATTCTTCCCGTCGGGAGGTTTGGGCTGGGTTGTGTCCAATGAAAAATTCTGGGCGGACAAACCGATTTCCAAAGTTATCAATATGCTTAAGTTGAAAGGTTCATACGGATTGGTCGGTAATGATAATATTTCTAATAATGACAACCGGTTCTTCTATTTGTCTGAAGTAAATATGAATAATTCCGGTAGGGGAATGAGTTTCGGAACAAACTTTGATGAAGGTTATAACGGTATTTCTATCAGCCGCTATGCTAATCCGAAGATTGGTTGGGAAATTTCTCATAAAATGAATGTGGGATTTGAACTGAAATTATTCAATGATCTGGAGATTCAGGCGGAGTATTTTAAAGAAAGAAGAACGAATATTCTGCAAGAACGTGCCGATATTCCTAGTTTGATGGGATTCCAGGCACCTATCCGGGCAAATATCGGTGAGGCTAAAGGACATGGGGTCGATATTTCTCTGGATTATTCGCATATCTTCAATAAAAATTGGTGGACTACTGTCAGAGGTAACTTCACATACGCCAGCAGTGAATTTTCTGAATACGAAGAACCGGACTACTCGGCTACTCCATGGAGAAGTAAAATTGGTTCTAAACTAAGCCAGACTTATGGTTACATAGCCGAACGTTTGTTTGTTGATGATGAAGATGTGGCAAACTCTCCGAAACAACAATTTGGTGAATATACGGCCGGAGATATCAAATATAAAGATATCAATCGTGACGGAATCATCGACGAGCAGGATATTGTACCTATCGGTTATCCGACTACGCCGGAAATTATTTATGGTTTCGGTTTTTCTGTCGGATATAAAGCGTTTGATTTTAACTGCTTCTTCCAGGGATCGGCACGGTCCTCCTTCTTTATTGACCCTTTGCGTATCACTCCGTTTGCCCAGCCTTATGACCCGGACAACGAATTGGGAGGAAAACAGGCTAACAATGCTTTACTTCAGGTTATTGCAGATAATCATTGGAGCGAGTCCAACCAGAATATGTATGCTTTTTGGCCACGGTTATCGGATACGGCTATCAGTAATAATAACCAGTCGAGTACATGGTGGTTACGTGACGGTACTTTCTTGCGTATGAAATCGGCAGAAATAGGCTATACGCTTCCAAAGCGGTTGACCGGTAAAGCTAAATTGGAAAACTTGCGTATTTACGTAAGCGGGACGAATTTGTTCAATATTTCCAAATTCAAGATTTGGGATACGGAAATGGGGAACAACGGTTTGGGATATCCTGTTCAACGAGTATTTAATGTAGGTATTCAACTTTCACTCTAAAACATGTTATATGAAAAAAATAATCATATCCATATCACTCGTGATTGCTACCATGCTGTGTAGCACTTCTTGTAGTGATTACCTAGATATAGTGCCCGAAGGTACTCCAAGCATGGATAATGCCTTCAGCAACCGCATTAATTCATTTAAGTTTCTACATACTTGTTATAGTTACCTGCCTTCATGGGATCAGGGTGGCTCCATTGGCTTTTTGGCAGGTGACGAACATTGGTTAATGCCTAAAGGAACCGGTTTTATAGATCAGCGTATCTCTCTCAACGCATGGGAGATAGGCCGCGGTGAACAAAATAATAATGACCCCTACCAAAATTTTTGGGATGGAGGAAATGGGGGAACCAATCTTTGGGTAGCTATCCGCGATTGTAATATTTTCTTGGAAAATATCAACAAACCTCTCGATTTGCAGAATTATGAACGCACCCGTTGGATTGCGGAAGTAAAATTCCTCAAAGCATATTATCATTATTATCTGTTTATGCTTTACGGCCCTATTCCTATCATGGATACTAATATTGCGGTAGATGCTTCACAGAATGAAGTAAGGCGTTATCGCGAGCCGGTGGATGATGTAGTGGCTTATATCTCTAACCTGCTGGATGAAGCATATAAAGATCTGCCTTCAAAGATCACAGATCCGGGACAGGAGATGGGGCGCATCACCCAGCCAATTGCAAAAGCAGTAAAAGCACAATTGTTATTATTGGCTGCCAGCCCTTTGTTTAATGGAAATTCGGATTATATTAATGTGAAAGATAATCAGGGCAGGCATTTGTTTCCGACACAAGTTGATAACAGTAAATGGAAATTGGCAGCAGACGCAGCGCTTGAAGCGATAAATTGTGCAAAAGAAAATGGTCACGAGAAACTTTATACTTTCTCTTTGCCGATCAATAGTATTTCTGCGGCAACACGCAAACTGCTGGATATCGGTGAGGCTGTCACAGAAAAATGGAATGAAGAAATTATTTGGGGAAGTACTCGGAACGTTAACGGATTGCAGACGGCTGCAATGGCTAAACATACGAAGGGGAACAACTACAACGCACGTTCTGTCTTAGGTCCAACTTTATCAGTAGCTGAAGCATTCTACTCTTCGAATGGTGTGCCTATTTCCGAAGATAACAGTGATTTCTGGACGGCTAATTATCCTAACCGCTATGAGATTACCACTATCCCGGATGAGGGAAATAATAAATATTATCTTCAGATAGGAGAACAAACAGCTTATCTTCACTTAAACCGTGAACCACGTTTCTATGCTTCATTGTCATTCGACCGTGGGACATGGTATGGAGATGGTTATAGGAATGATGAGCAGGCAAACCTTGCTTTCTATCATTTTCGGGCGAAGGAGGTATCAGGGCGCCAGACTTCGGAAGACCATTCATATACGGGATATTTGAATAAAAAGGTATGTAGCTATAAGACTGGTTTGACAAAAGACGGTTTCTCTCCCTACCGTTATTCGTTTCCGATCATACGTCTTGCTGATTTGTATCTGATGTATGCGGAAGCTTTGAATGAATCGCAGGAATCACCCACACAGGATGTATATGATTACGTGGACTTGGTTCGCGAACGTGCAGGGTTGAAGGGAGTAAAGGAGTCGTGGAGTAAATATTCCAAGTCCCCGGATAAGCCTAATACGAAAAACGGTATGCGTGAAATCATTCGCATGGAACGTTTGAATGAACTGGCCTGTGAAGGAAAACGTTTCTGGGACTTGCGTCGTTGGAAAAAAGAACTTCCTCGCGAAGTGAAAGGGTGGCATATTCAGGGAGAGACTGCCCAGGAGTTTTATAGGGTAACCACTATCTACTTACGTTCAAAGTATAGTTATAAGGACTATTTGTGGCCGTTGAAACTGGAAACAATATTGAAAGATCCGAACCTGGTACAAAACCCAGGGTGGTAACTATGATATTCATAATTTAAAATGACTGGAAATATGAGAAATATGAATAATATATCAGAGCTTGTGAAATATGCGTTCGTCACATTGCTCGGTACACTCTGCCTGGCAGGATGTGGGCAGGACGAAAAGATTGGTCTCAATGCTACCGACAGTGTAGCACCGGGATTGCCTACTAATATAGAGGTGGAGAACATTAATGGAGGAGCTATCATTCGTTATACTCCTCCGAAAGATGATGATCTCTTGTGTGTTGTGGCGTCTTATATGATTAATGGGGTGGAAAGAACCACAAAAGCTTCTCCTTATGTAGATAGCTTGATCGTAGAAGGATTCGGAAAGGTGGGTGACTATAATATCTTTTTGAAGAGTGTAGACAAAAGCCAGAACGAGTCTGAACCGAAAACCGTTTCTATCAGTCCGTTAACTCCTCCTGTAGAATATATTTATGAGTCACTCAAGATTACTGATAGTTTTGGCGGAGTGAGTCTGACGTGGAAAAATCCGACTCGACA